>JBEKXM010000114.1:0-10155 GCA_049512115.1 Tepidisphaeraceae bacterium
AGACTCAGGGCAGGGGCGGGAGTACGCTTACATTTGATCGGGATGCTCGATGCCGAGCAGGTCCAAGCTGAGCTCGAAGGTGCGGGCGGTTAGGTCGGATAGGGACAGGCGACTGGAGCGGGTGGCGGAATTTCTGGCCGTTCGACAGGCGCAGGGCTGACGCGGGTGGGCGAGCAAGGAACGTTGGATACCAAATCAATTGTCGGGAGGGACGGGGGCGCGAGTTGCCGCGATAGACCAAGCGAACAGGGCGGCGAAGACTAGATCGATGAGTGCGAATGGTTTCCATAAACCTGGCAGCCCGGTGGTCAGCCAGTAGTAAAACACTACGCCGCTGTAGCTGAACTTCAGGAGGATGCCGTAAAGGATGAGGTTGCGATTGGCGTAGGGATTGAATGCTATGGCGAAGAACATCCAAGCGAAGACCACGAGCAACAGGGCGGAAAACTGTACATAGCCGGGGTGGTTCGGCTGGGGGACGCCGAAGTGGTCGAATATCGCCGGACCGGCCAGGAGGAATGCCAGACCCAGCAACCCGTCATAGAGCCCGCTGATGACAAACAATACACGAATTGCCTGGATCGTTTTCATAGGTGCGACCTTCCGTGCTGAGCCAGATGGAAAAACCCATCGCGACGGCGTTTTGTGGCTTCATCACTATACAGTTCCTGCCCTAGCCAATACATCCCGTCGCGCAGGTCCTGGGGAGTCATGTGGAGCGGCTGGTAATTGACGTCGAAGAGGGTGCAAAGATCCCATCGGCGGTCCTGAAGTATGCGGCCCTGGCGTTTCAGGCGGTCATACAGGGGCGTGCCGGGGAAGGCCGTCAAGATGGTAATCTGCACGTCATAGAGCTTTTGCTCCATCGCGAAATCGCGGACTTGGTGGAAAATGTCGGGTGTGTGCCCGTCCAGGCCCAGGACAAAGCAGCCGTTGACCGTAATGCCGTGGGATTGAACCGCGCGGATTGCATCGGCATACCGATCGGACCAGATGGCCTTGAGATTTCCGCGAAGTTCAATGCCTTCTAAGGCGGACCGATCCGGGCTCTCCAGCCCGATCAGAACCTGCCGGCAGCCGGCCCGGCGCATTAAGTCCAGGAGTTCAGGATCGTCCGCCACCGTGATGTCCGTCTCGGTGAACCATTTGAGGCGTAATGGGATGAGGTTGCGGCAAAGCTCCTTTCCCCACTGCTTGTCAACAAAGGTGTTGTCGTCGGCGAATTCGATGAAAGGTCGCTGGCGGACTCGGCAGATGGCATGAATGTCTCGTACGATCCGGTCGATCGGACGTTTGCGATATTTTTCGCCGAGCATGACCGTGGAGGCGCAGAAATCGCATCGCCACGGGCAGCCACGCGAGGACTGAACGGTGAAGCGGTTGTAAGGCCTTTGCCCGAGCAGGTCGTAGCGGGGAACGGGCAATTCATCGATCTTCACGGGCGGAAAGTCTTCGCCGCGGAAAACCTTTGGGTTGCGGCCTTCCTGGGCAGCGAGGATGACGGCCGGCCAGGAGCGCTCTCCTTCGCCGGTGACCACGTAATCGGCATGGGCGGCGGCCTCGTCGGGAAGGACGCTTACATGGAGTCCGCCCATGGCGACTTTCACGCCGGCGGCACGCAGGCGATCGGCAATCGCGTACGCCTCGAAAATCTGGGCCGAGAATGTGCTGATGGCAACCAGGTCACAATCGTAAACCGCCTTAGGCTCGGAACCGTCGGATTGGGCCTCGAAATAATTGACCTCATGTTCGGCGGGGGTGCAGGCGGCTAGGCAGAGCAAACCGAGGCTTGGCAGCGACGCGATGACCTTGCTTCGGTCAACGAAGCCGGGCATGGTCAACCCAAGCCGAAGAAGCTTCTCGTCGCAGACGCGAATTCCGCTCATTGCCAGAAGACCGATTTTCATGGGTGGCTTCCCGAAATGAGGATAAGAATGACCGCCAGACCCAGGAGCGTCACGGGAACGAAAAAAAGATGGCGAAGCGGCTTCTTCCAGGCGCTAAGGAAACAGACCGAGGGCATGGCGATGGCCCCGGCAAACAGAACGGCGCCGGCAACAGGACTTGGAGCGGGGGCCAATGAATATGTGACGTTCACAAATCCCAGGGCCACCATGGCGATATGTCCGAGCCGCGACAGTCGCCGGCGCCAGGAGGCGTATCCACCCCAGAACTGGTCGCGGTGAAAAAAGAGTCCGAAGCCCGCTCCGACGGCAAAGGCCGCGAGAATCAGTCCCCAACCGCCGTACCAGTTCACCTGCCGGATCATCGTGCGATCATTCCCGTTGGCCCGCCCAAGTCCAAATTATCCTATCGCAATGAGGTTTCTTTTCACAATTTGCCCTCGTGCTGTGGTATCTACCGGCTTGCGGCGTCGAATTAACGCCTTGGGCGAACGTCAGAAATCGATAGGCTCAGGACGGGGGGCGAGTACGCTTACATTTGATCGGGATGCTCGATGCCGAGCAGGTCCAAGCTGAGCTCGAAGGTGCGGGCGGTTAGGTCGCATAGGGACAAGCGGCTGGAGCGCGTGGGCGGGTCGCTCTGGATTACCGGACAATTCTCGAAGAAGCCGCTGAAGCGAGTGGCTAGGTCGTAGACGTAAGCGCATAAATGATGCGGCTGGAGCTGGCGGGCGACCAGGTCGATCACCTCGCCGAGACGGAGAATGTGCTTGGCAAGGGCTAACTCGAAGGGGGACTGCAGGGAGATTTGGCCCATTTGCGCTTGGCCGGCTTTGCGGAAGATGGAGCGGATGCGGGCGTGGGCGTATTGGAGATAGGGGGCGGTGTTGCCGTCCAACGCTAGCATCTTGTCGAAGGAAAAGACGTAGTCGCTGACGCGATCCTTGGAAAGATCGGCATATTTCACGGCGCCGATGCCGACGGCGTGGGCGATGGAGCGGCGTTGGGATTCGGGCAAATCGGGCTGTTTTTCGGTGACGACCGCCATCGCGCGCTCTTCGGCTTCATCGAGTAGGCCTTTCAATTTTACCGTGGTGCCGCTGCGGGTTTTGAAGGGTTTGCCGTCCTCGCCGAGGATGGTGCCGAAGGGGGCATATTCGAGGGAAACATCTTTGCCCCAGGCGATCTTTCGGGCGGTCCAGAAGACTTTCTTGAAATGCTCCTGTTGGCGGCTGTCGTGGGTGTAGATGATGCGGCGCGCCGCCAGGGTGAGGATTCGATAGCGGATGGCGGCCAGATCGGTCGTGCCGTAGAGATAGCCGCCATCGGATTTTTGGATCATCAGGGGGGATTCGTATCCGGGGACCTCGACGACAACGGCGCCTTCGGATTCGACGGCGATTGAGGCGGATTTCAACTCGGCCACGATTGTTGGAAGATCGTCCTGGTAGGCCGATTCACCGCGGACGTCTTCGGGGCGGAGTTTCACGCCGAGCTGGGAATAGATTTCATTGCAGGTTTCGAGCGTTGCTTCACTGGCCTTGCGCCAGGCGAGTTCCTCCTGGCGATTCTTGGGATTCTTGGGGTCCTGGATGAAGGTCGTGAAAAGGCGAGGAAGGCTGGCCAGCGAATTTTTTTCCTCGTCGATCAGTTCGTCCTTGGCGGCCGGGTGGTCCGTTACGGCTGAGACGAACTGGTAGAGTCTCTCCAGCAACGAAAGGCGCAGATGAAGCTGGCGCAAGGCCGGCTCGAAAATGCGCGTTCCATCGGGGTCGGCCGTCAACATCTGCCGATGCAATTGCGCTAGCGAATGAATGATGGCGGCCTTGGCGGATTCGTCGGCAGTCTGGCTCATCGCATCGACGAGGCGATTCATCGTTTCGGCCTCATGCAGATGCTCGGCCATGACGTGATACCAGATGGCCAGGACGACGCGGCCGAATTGGGTGCCCCAGTCGCCGATGTGGTTTTGGCGGATGATCTTTTTGTTTTGGTTTTGCTGGAATTCCAGGACGCGGCTGATGGCGTCGCCGATGATGGTGCTTCGCAAATGACCGACGTGCATCTCCTTGGCGATGTTGGGCCCGGAATAGTCGACGACAATATTTTGCGGTTTGGGGGCGGCAGGGATGCCGAGGCGGCGGTCCGACATAATGGCGTTGAGATGGCCCGCCAGCCAATCGGGGGAGAGGCGGACGTTGATAAACCCCGGCCCGGCGATGGTGACTTCGGAGGCCATCGAGCCGAGATTCAGCTTGGATTTGATCTGATCGGCGATGGCGCGGGGGCTGAGCTTGGCGCCGGTCTTATCGGCGAGGGGTTTGACCAAGCCCATGGCGGCGTTGGACTGATAATCTCCGAATTTTTCGTTTTGGCTGACGCCGACTTGGGGGTCGCATTCCATGCCGAAGGCGTCTTGGATGGCGTTTCGGAAGATTTGGTCGAGTTGGGCGAGGATGGTGGGCATAAACTGAGAAAGCCTTGGTTGTTATATACCGATGGTCAAAACTAGTCTGCCGCAACTATTGCGGACGCGGAGCATGGTACATTGATGCGGCGGCTATCTCCATGGGGCGGTAATTGCCGATAGGGTCTGGGCATAGGGTGTAACGCCCGTTTGTGGCGTAGGTCTGGTGATTGCCTATTGCCTATTGCCTATTGAAAGAGGAGAAGATCGTGGACTGGCGTATTCCAATAGGCAATAGGAAATTGGCAATAGGCAATCTGGCAGCGTCCGGCACAATTAGGCGTTAAACTCGGGCCACAGAAGTCAGCGTTTGACCGGGACAATTGGCGGGGCTAAGGTTTGCGGTCGGGAGCGCGTTGCCGGCACGGAAGGGCAAGCCCTCCGTAACCAATGGCCAGCCTTGCGTTCGGTTGCCCAATCTCATCAAGGTGGAATCAATGAAGCTGATGTTGAGCCGGGTGTTTTTTGGCATCGGTTGTGTTGTTTGCCTAACGCTGGGGCTGTCGTGCCGACCGTCGCCAAGCGCGGCGGTTGCGGCGGCGGGCGATCCATCTCAACCGGCGCGATTATCGGACGGTCAACCGGCCACGCAGCCATCGCTGACGACTTCGTATGGTTTGGAAACGGCGGCGGTGCAGGCGGCGCGGAGCGGTGATTTTCGCCGGAGCGAACAGTTGCTGGGGCGCGCCCAGGAGATTTCGCGCGATCCTGAAGCGCGGCAAATGGAGGGGTGGGTCGAGGACTTTGAATCTCAGCGGCAGGTGTTCGACAACCAACGCCACGAACAATTCCAAGAGGACGCGAACAATGCCCGCGTTCTGCTGGCGCACAAGATGGACAGCTACGCGATCGACGAGGTTTCGCAGGCGTATCTGCTGGCGGACAACCGGGAGGCATTTCGCGGTGAGAAGTGGGTGGATGACCTGGTGAAGGAATCTGCCGCCGCGGCCGACGCCGATGAGAGCGGCGCGATGTGGCTCAAGGCATGGCGGATGTATCAGGACCTGAGCGTGATCGAGCCGGGCAGCCCGATTTGGAAAAGCAAGCTGAAGGTGGCGGCGTTGCGGGTGCGGTTGCTTCTGGAGTACGCGCCCGATCGGATGAAGAAGCTTCAGGAAATTGAATGGCGAGAGCGTGACGCGGCGGATGCGGTGATTCATCCCACGACGCAGCCGTCGGTTGCCAAGGGCGCGACAACGCGACCAGGCGCCGCGGTTTCGCTCGGTTCCAGCACGACGCTGCCGTCGGTTGCAGGCCTGGGCGTCACCACCCGGCCGTCCGCGGACGTGGCAGCCGAAGAAGAATCGCCGCCGACGGATTGGCATGACATGATCAAGGGGATTCAGTTCGACATGCTGTACAACGCGCTGGAGTTGGCGGCGCAGGAATACTATCGCGACGTGACACTACAGAATCTGCTGCAAGGCGGATTGAGCGGCCTTGAAACGGTGGTCACGACCGACGGGCTGGAAGATGCGTTCCCCGGCTTGAAGGACCCCGATCAGCGGAAGAAATTCGTGAATGACCTGGAGGAATGGAAGGCCAGGGCCCAAGTGGCCGGCGCCGACGATGCGGGGCGAGTCGTCGTCGAGGCGCTGACCGATCTTCGGGAAGTGAACGCCAAGACGATCAAGCTGCCCGAGGAGGTTTTCGTCAGTGAGTTCGCGGATGGGGCGTTTTCCAAGCTGGACCTTTTCACGACGGTGATCTGGCCGTATGACGCTCCGGAACTTGAAAAGACGACGGAGGGGCAATTCAGCGGAGTGGGGATTCAGATCGAAGCGGATGAGAATTCGAACATCGTGGTCGTGCAGCCGCTGCCGGATACGCCCGCCTCGCGAGCGGGGGTGAGGCCGGGGGACGTGATTGCCAAGATCAACGGCAAGACGGCCAAGGGCCTGACGCCCGACGGAGCGGTGAAGATCATCACCGGTCCGACCGGAACGAGCGTGACGTTGACGATGAGGTCGCTGAACGGGTCGGTCAAGGATTACGTTCTGAGGCGGGAGGTTATCAAGGTCGCAAGCGTCAAGGGATGCACGCCCAAGCCGGACGGCGACTGGAACTACATGCTGGATTCGGATCAACGGATCGGGTACGTGCGCTTGACGGGTTTCAGCAAAAGCACCGGGGAGGATCTGCGCCGGGCGTTGGAGGAGCTGAAATCACAACAGGCCCGGGCGATCATTCTGGACCTTCGGGACAACCCCGGCGGGTTGCTGGACACGGCCAAGAAAGTCGTCAACGAGTTTATCGATCACGGCGTGATCGTGAGCACCCACGCGGACCGGCCAACCAGCAATCCACCTTCGGAGATGGATGCCGATGCCCAGGACCTGCTGACCACCGTGCCGCTGCTGGTGTTGGTGAATCAATACTCGGCCAGCGCCAGCGAAATCGTGTCCGGGGCGCTGAAGGACTGGCATCGAGGGCTGATCGTGGGTCAGCGCACGTTCGGCAAGGGAAGCGTGCAAATGCTCTTCCCGCTGGACAGCAAGCGCGACGCGTATCTGAAGCTCACGACGAGCCACTATTACCTTCCCAGCGGGCGGTGCATTCATCGCGAGGAGAACAGCACGACGTGGGGCGTCGATCCGGACGTGAGCATCGAAATGACGCCCATGCAGATGCGAGACCGGAACCTGGCCCGCATGCAGCTTGACGTGCTGGATGGTGCGGTTTTCGAAGGGGGCGTGCCAACCACCCGCCCGACGCTTCAGGATGCGCTGAAAGTGGATCCGCAACTGTCGGCGGCGCTGTTGATCCTGCGGCTTCAGTTGGCCGCCAGCCAGGACACCGCCGGCAACCAGGCGGCGATGAGGTAGCGGGATCGCTTCCCAGCAGCGTCATTGGCCCCAAGTGCCGTTGGCCGGAATAGTCACCGGAAACTGTCCCGAATTGGCGCGGCTGCCGATCTTCCCGATCGTGGCGGGACCGACCCACTCAACGTGTCCATCACCAAAGAGCACGTTTGTCCCCCCGCCGGCATGGGGATCATCTCATAAGCCACGATCGTGTTCGGCGTAACGGCGTTCACGGAAAGTCCCCGGCCCAGATAAATGTATGAAACATGGCCGCCCGCGCCCATTTGAGCGGCGGTGGCCTGTGTCGTGGGCGCGTTGGCAGGAGTTTCAGATCTTGCGGGAGAAACGAAGACCGCGCTGGTGATGTCTTCATTCAGAAGAATGGTTTGGAATGAGTCGGGGTATTGTCCGCGGTTATCTCGGCTGTACAGACATATTGCTTGGCCGATCTGGCGGAGGTTCAAGGCGGAATAGACGCGCGTGTCGGTATCACGGAGGGAACGTGAAAACACGCGAATAATAATCGACCGCGCCAGCAGTGCGCCAAAGAACAAAAGAAACGTGACGAATATCCAGAGCGACCATACGCGCCGTTGCATGAGCCGATTTCGGGGACTGGCATAGTTAAGGGGCTGGGGCCCATCGCGGTCGGATTGGGGCGTGGGTAAATTCATGGGACGTGGCATGGGCATCCTGCCCATGCGGGCGGTTCCCGAAGTGGCGAGGATGCCCGCTTCGATGGATTCATCATAACACGCTTGCTGAATTCGCCGCAAAAATTGAAACGCATCAGCGCAATCCAAGCCCCACAACGATAAACTGCCCATCACCATGGCCAAAAGGACCCGACCTCAGCCGGACGCGTATCAAATCAAGATTGTTCTTCGAGGCAGCAAGCCGCCGATTTGGCGCCGATTCGTCGTTCCCGCGGATATCAGGCTGGATGCGCTTCACGACGTCATCCAAATCGTCATGGGTTGGTATGACTGTCATCTGCACGCTTTTGTCATCGATAATAAGCAGTACACCGCCACGTCAAAGGACGGGCAGCCATTGGATATCGAGGGTTTTGACGAACGAAAATACCGGCTTGAAGAGCTGCTTCCATCGGCCAAGGCTAAATTCCGTTACGAATACGATTTCGGCGATGGCTGGGAGCACGTCCTCGAGATTGAAAAGATCGTTCCCGCGGCTGAGGGAGCAAAAACTCTCGTCTGCCTGGCTGGGCGTGGCCGCTGTCCGCTGGAAGATTGCGGTGCGATATGGGGCTATTACCGCATGCTGGAGATCCTCAAAGATCCCGCTCATCCCGAATATGCAGAGATCGAAGAATGGACCGGCGGCAAAATCGATCCCGACAAGTTTGATCTGGAAGCGGTTAACGGCGCGCTGGGGGGGATAGCGTCAGGAGGGTTTTCGAGGCGCGCCAGTTTTCCTGTGCAGGATTGCCTGCTCTATTCCGGTCACCAACAGCAAATCCAGCGTTGCGGCGTAGTCGTGCATGGCCACAACAATGATGCGCCCGTTGCCCGTGACTGCCAGATTCTCAGGATGACGGACGTCGTAACGGCTTCCATCGGCGGCAGCGATGCGAAATGGCTCGAACGGCTGTTTTTCCCGCAATCGTTGAATCTGCTGAATCGTCATGCCGAGATTGTAGCAAGAAAGCCCGGAGTCCAAAAACTTCGGATTTGGGGGTGCGGCCATATTTTGTGGCACGACGGAAGAACCCCCACCCCAGCCCTCCCCCTGGGTACATGGGGAGGGGAAAAAGGGGGCAGCTTGCCACAAAATATGGGCACGCCCGGATTTGGTAAGGCCGGCACTTGAAACCAACGTGAAAACCGGAATGATCGAATCCGAAGGAGACGTTCCATGCCGCGATTCTTACGGGCATCCTGGCGACGGGCGTTTACGCTGGTGGAGCTTCTGGTCGTCGTTGGGATCATCGCCATACTCGTCGCGCTGCTGCTGCCGGCGCTGAACAAAGCGCGGGAACAGGCCAATTCCATCAGGTGCATGTCCAACCTGCGGCAAATATCCGCGGGGCTGTTTGCGTATGCGGCGGAGAACAACGGGTGGGTCGTTCCCTCGTTCAATTTGCCGCAACAGCCGGGGTCGGCGACGAACTACGTTGCGGGCCCAAACGTGATCATGGATGGCTGGCCGAGCATTCTGGATCGGGATGGATTCGTGCGGAGCGCGGCTCGGGACGTGGCGACGGTTTTTTACTGCCCGAACACGGTGGACATCAATGGGATGGCCAACGGGCAGACCGGAACGAATGGGGCCAATCCACGAGGATGGATTGAATGGCCAATGGAGTTCGCGGGGCCGACGTATGGCGACAGCGATCCGCAAATCGCGGTGACCTGGCCGGCGCAGGGATTCAACAAGATCATCCGCAGCAGCTACTGGATCAACGCGTACAATCCGATCGGGGGCGCGGTGGCGAGTATCCCGCAAAACGATCTTTTTTATACGGGGTCCGTCGGTTTTGGGCCGGATGCGGCTGGAAACTACATCGGCTTGCATAAGACCACGAATATCAAGCACTCGTCGTTGCTGGTGGTCGTGGCCGACGGGGTGTACATGGGGCGACAGTCGGTGGATCAGGTTGGGATGAAGAATTGCCGGATCGGGTATCGTCATCCCGGTCCGGGGGGCGCCAATACGGTCGCCAACGTCGGCTTCGCCGATGGGCACGCGGAGTCGCTGGCTGGAAATCAGTTCCCGTGTTCTTATGCCAAGACATCGAGCTACGCCGGAAATCTGGGCGCGACAACGCTGGCAAAGCAGGAGGCGATCAACCTGGGCGGGCCGACGGTGTATGACGACCCGGCCGGGGCGTTGTGGATTTTTATGATTAATAATCCCGGGGCGAATTAGAATCCCTGCGGCACATCGACGAGCAAGGGGCCATGGAAAAACCGCGATCGCGCGTTATGCTTCAAGCGCCAATCGAAAGGGGCTGCATGAA
>JBEKXM010000115.1:0-15172 GCA_049512115.1 Tepidisphaeraceae bacterium
CGGCTATGCGCGGGTCGGACGGGGGGATATCGACGAGGGCATCGCCGCCTACCATAAAGCCTTGGCCATCCGACCGGACTATGCCGATGCCTACAACAATCTCGGCAACGGATATCTTGAAAAGCTGGCCCTCGACGAGGCGTTGCAATCATACGAAGCCGCGCTTTTCTTCGAGCCCGACCACGCCGATGCACATTGGAATCGTGCGCTGTTGCATCTTTTGAAGGGCGATTTCGCGCGAGGTTGGCTGGAATATGAATGGCGGTGGCTGAAGTTCCCGCAATTTCGACGACATTTCCGCCAACCGAAATGGGACGGCTCCGATATCGCGGGAAAGACGATTCTCGTGCATGCCGAGCAAGGCTTTGGAGATACTATCCAGTTCTCGCGGCTTGCACCGCTGGTGTCCGCGCGCGGCGCAACGGTCAATTTGGAATGCCCGCGCGAACTGTCCGGCCTGCTGCAGCATCTTCCCGGCGTTGCCAGGACTATCACGCGCGGCGACCCCATTCCCCCGTTCGACGTTCACTGCCCGCTGATGAGCCTTCCAAGGGCGTTGGCCCTTTCGGCCGATTCAATTCCCAGCCAAACTCCTTACCTGCAAGTGGATGAGAATCTGCGCCAGCGATGGGCCAAGCGGCTGCACGTTTACCAGCACTGGTTCAAGGTGGGGATTGTCTGGGCCGGGTCGCGAATTCATCCGAGAGACGCCCATCGATCGATTCAGTTGAACGAGTTTGAGCCACTCGGCCAACTTGAAGGCGTGAAGCTCTTCAGCCTGCAGAAGAGCGATGTTTCCAAGGCTCGCTCGGCTGGCACATTACGTTGTGAACTGGTGGATTTCACTGACGATGTGCACGACTTCTCCGACACAGCCGCACTATTGTTGAATCTGGACCTTGTCATCGGTGCTGATACCGCCGTGGTCCATCTGGCCGGCGCACTGGGCAGACCCGTATGGACGCTGCTTCCATACTCACCCGATTGGCGATGGCAACTGACGCGCACTGATTCTCCGTGGTATCCGACGATGCGTTTGTTTCGCCAGCCAAAGCCAGGAAATTGGCCTGCCTTGTTCGAACGGGTCGCGTCCGATCTCAGAAATGAACTCGGCCGCTCATCGGCCAATCCGTCGTCTCCGCCGGCCGATCAGCCCCAGCCCCGTTAGCAACATCACGCATCCCGTTGCCGGCTCCGGAACATTGGCGAACGTCGGCATGGGCAATCCGTTAGCCGCTGCGAAGGCGTCCAGGGCTGCGACGTCGCCGGCGGATACAGCCGCGCCGCTGACGCTCTGGTTGAAGTTCGCAGCCAGGTCGGTGAAGTCGGCGGCGTTGACCAGGCCGTCGTAGTTGAAATCGCCCTGGTCCCAACTGGTGACCGGCTGGTTGAAATTCGCCGCCAGGTCGTCGCGGTCATAAGGAACCAGTGTTGCTCAACGTTCGTAGGTTCCGATAAGCTCCCCTTGCGCCAGGATGTGACCGCCCATGGCTTTTCGCAGCGCCCCAGCGTCAAGGCCTGCTTGGACTTGCAGCTTCGCGTCCAAGGCGTAGAGCTTGAAATAGTAATGGTGGACGCCGTGGCCGCGCGGCGGTTCGGGGCCGCGGTAACCGACACTGTTGGGCCAGGAATTTTGGCCCTGGAGAACGCCTTGGGGTAGCTGGAGGTTAGGCGGTAAACCCTCGTTCAAGTCGCTGAGATCGCTGGGAATTTTGTAGATTACCCAGTGGACCCACGGCTGGGGGGTCGGCGCGTCGGGGTCGTCGACGATGAGGGCCAGTTCGCTCGCAGCCGAAGGCAAATCCAGCCATCGCAGAGGCGGTGAAACATTGGCTCCGTCGCCGGTGTATTTCTTCGGGATCGGGGCGTGGGACGCGAAGGCGGAACTGCGTAGTGTGATCAAGGGGTTTACTCCGTTTGGAATATCATCCAAAGTTCTCCTGAATGTCGCGGGGCGCGCCAAAACCGGTTCGCCACTTCCAGGTGTAAGAGGAACCCTGGGTAATTCGTGCCCGCTACACTAACCGAATTCCTACGCTGATTCCCGCTTGGCGGCGATTTTTCGTCGGTTATCCCGTGCGGATTACTCCGTCGCAAGGGATAGCTACGAGTTGCCATCGCGAACATTTCGCCACCGCATGCTAATTCGTCTTGTGACGGAATTGGGTGGGGTCTCGTGCACATGACATAGCGGTATCGTAGGTGATTTCGCCACGCTGATAGAGATCGAGCAGGGCCATATCCATAGTCTGCATGTGGTGCTTCTTTCCCATTTGAATTTCATTGAGCATCAAATGCGATTCTCCGTCTCGGATCAACTTGCGGATGGCGGGAGTGGCCACGCAGATTTCGCAGGCGAGGACCTGACCCTTGCCATCGGCGCGGGGCAGAAGATTCTGCGCCACAATCGCCTGCAAGGAATTCGAAATCTGGTAGATGATGTTGTTCTGCTGATCGGCGGGAAACGCGCCGTAGATGCGCTGAATCGTTTGAACCACATCAGGCGTATGTAAGGTGGCGAGGACCAGGTGGCCGGTCTCGGCTGCGGTGAGAGCGGTCGCAATTGTTTCCAGATCGCGCATCTCGCCGACGGCGATCACGTCCGGGTCCTGACGCAGAACGTGAACCAGTGCCTTGCTGAACGAGGGAGTGTCGGTCCGGACCTCCTGCTGGATGATGATGCTGCTGCGATTTTCGTGTGCATATTCGACGGGGTCTTCGATGGTCACGATTTTGGCGCGGCGCTCGCGGTTGATGACGTCCACCATGTAATTGAGCGTCGTGGTCTTGCCGGCGCCGGTTGGGCCGGTAACGAGAACGAGTCCATTGGGACGGCGGGTCAATTCGTCGACGACGGGGGGGAGGTGCAGAGATTCGCGCGGGCGGATTTCCGTTTCGGACACCCGGATGGCCATTTCCGGACATCCGCCATGGAAGTAGATGCTGGCGCGAAACCGGCCAATTCCCGGCCAGTGCTTGGAAAAGCAGAGCTGCCATTCCTCTTCAAGGATCTTCTTGTGTTTATCCGTCAATAACTGATCCAGCAAAGCGCGGAGCATTTCCTCCGTCAGGGGCTCATGCCGCGCCAGGCGGATTTCGCCATGGACGCGGAATGCGGGAGCGACTCCGCGAATGAGATGGATGTCGCTGGCGCCCAACTCTCGTCCGCCTTTGAGAATCTGGTCCAGGCTTACCGTCATGTTTTCATCTCAGGCAAAATGGAACAACCGCCGGAAGAAGCTGCGCAGGATTCGACGATTGTTATTCATTTCATTGATTGATTGACGCGCCAGCGGGTGATTGGGCGCCAGTCCCAGGCAATGCTGAAAGCTCTTCTGGGCCGAGCCGGTCAGGCCAAGCGCGAGTTCGCAAACACCCTGACAATGCCAGCAATACGCATGGTCTGGCGCTTTTTCAACGGCGGCGCGTGTTCTTTGAAGCGCCCTGGTTGCGCGCCCGTAATGCAGGTAGATCACTCCGATTTCGAGCAGGACCAGCCAGTCACCGTCGAGCTGCGTCGCCTTGTCGAAACAGTATTCGTCGATATCTTCCTTTCGCGAAAGCATCAGTTCGCCGCGCACCACCCAGGGATAGCTGAACATTCCCTGCTGGCCGATGGCGGCGTCACAACTCGCCTGGGCATTTTTCAGATCCCCCATGCGGCAAAGAGCCTGGCCCCGCCCGGCGAGCAGATCGGCGTTGTTCTTGATGACCTCCAACGCCTTCCGGCTCCACAGTTCGGCCTCCGGATACTCCGACAATGCAATGAGCATCTGAACCTGTCCGACCCACCCGGTGACGAGGGATTTATCAAGCTCCAGCGCGCGCGAATAGTAGCGCAGGGCGGCTTCATGCATGCCATTGCGCCGCTCCTCTGAAGCCGCTTTGATCCAATGCTGCTCGTCGCGATCGTCAGTGCGTGCGTGCCGCTGGGTTTCAGCGTTTGCCTGCGATTTCTCTTGCTTGTCCTCAAATTCCAGCCGGTCAAATCTTCTCATTTCCCGCTCCAATCAGTGAATGAAATGAAATCGAGACCAGGGAAGACTTTGCAAGTACGCGCGGCCGGCGATGTTTTCCCGGGAGATATCGCCGGCGGTTTGCCAGAAATTGGCGTCCTGCAGATTTGGCGTTCCGGGCACGCCGCTGGGAAAGACAAGATAATGGCCGGGGGGGATTGTCCAGCGCAGGGTCCGGGGGATTGGCCGGGGATTCAGCGGTTGGCAGGCGGACGGCGAACCATTGATGAGGAGATTTCCCGATTGGCATTGAACGAGATCGCCGGGGACGGCGAGAATGCGATCGATATTCTCCCCGCCATACACATTGATCCGTCGATGCAGATTTTCCGCGGGAACCGTGGGCGAATAGTTGAGTTCGTACAGGACGACGTCGCCGCGTTTGGGGGTTATCCAGCGGTTGACTAGGATCACATCACCGTGGCGGAACGGAGCCGTGCCGGTTTCTACGGTATGAGGCTGGGCGAATTCACCGAGCAGCCAAACGGCGGGCCAATAGAGCAAAACCCAAAGGACGACCGAGACGACGATCGAACGGGCGATGCGATCGCGGGTTCCGGCATCGGCGAAAGTCTGTGTGACGATGTTGAGGGCGGCCGACGAGTGTACGCTGAATGCCAAGCCAAACCAGATGCCGCCCCATGTCGATCCGAACATAAGCAGCGAGAGCAAGAGGCAGGCCAGAAAGCTCCAGAGAAACAGATGTCCGCGGATGCGCTGTTTGAGGAAGAATTGCGACCAGCCGGGAACAACCAGGCGCGCGAAAATCGGAAACGGAGGCAGGGTTGCGGTCGCGTGGCGAACGCGGGCCGAAACATCGCCGGCGTGAAGCGCGTCGCGTGTGCGAAAATACGCCTTTCCGAGCGGCAACACGCGGCGGGCGCGCTTCTTCAGCGAACTGGCGCGAGGGGGATGGACATCCAAGACGGCGGTGGCAAGGCCCAGGGACGTAGTGCATCGTCCGCACACCTCTGTGCCGGGCATATTCTGAAAGCCGCAGTTTGGGCACTGCATGATGATTCATCCGCTGATGAACGATTCCGACGCGGCCCCCGATCATCGACGCTGCTTGATATCGATGTGCCGGGCGGTCTCAACGGCCGTTTCGTAAAACTCCGAGGTCTTCTCGCGGTGTTCCTCCCGACCGACGATCCGCGCGATCAAATCCGCATAGTCCATGCAAGCGGGACCTTTGATGCCCTTGGTGGTTACCGTCACTTTGCCGTCGGGACCGATTTCAATTTCAAGTTCTTCCTGTGCCATGGGTCGCTCCTTTACAGATTGCGGACGCGGATTTTGACGGTGCGGTCCTCCGAGACCTGTTCGTCCACGATCGACATATTTCGCTGCTGAAGTTCGGTGACGATTTTGTGGTAGGCGTATTGCTGAGTCACCCGGCCGAGGAGTTCGGTGCCAAGTTTCTTAAGCTCCGAGTTGGAGTGGCCTTCACCCTCGATGCACAGTTTGAGAGCGCCGCGGGCGTCGCGGCTGAAGAGGGCGCGAATTCCATCGCGTTCAACCACGATTTGACTGTTGGCCGGCCCGGTTTGCTGAAGAACCTCGCTGTCTTCAACGTCGATTTCGGCACGAGTACGGGTCTTGGTTGTTGAGGAAGTTTGGGCGGCGACGCCTTGGACGGGAATGATGCTGTAGCCGAGGCTTCCAACGGCCGCCGTCACTGCGGCGGTGATTACGGGCCAACCCGCGATTATCAGGGGCGTGACTATTATGCATGAACTCATAAATGCCTCCGATCTTTTCTATTTGCCTAAAGTTCGATTTTTCGGCGCAACGCCGGCGCAATGACGGCGAGGTTTCCCGAGGCCGGGCGGGCCCGGCCCTGTGCCCAGGTACGAAGCCGGTTCAGGTCTTCGCTCATCGTTTTGGAAAGCGGCACGGTTTCGCCCAGGCTGACCAGAAGCGTCGCGGTATCCAGCTCCGTTTCCGCGCTGAAGGCGTCGAACAAGCCGGACACGATCGCCTGCTCGATCTCGGCGCCGCTGAAGCCGTCGCTGTGGCGGGCCAGGAGGTCCAGGTCCAACTTTTCCGGCGCCCGCCCGCGTTTTTGCAGATGAATTGCAAAGACGGCCTTCCGCTCGGATTCGCTGGGGAGATCCACAAAAAATATTTCGTCAAGCCGGCCTTTGCGCAGCAATTCCGGCGGCAACTGGCTGATGTCGTTGGCCGTGGCGATAACGAACACGGGGGCCGTTTTGTCCGACAGCCAGGTCAGGAACGTGCCGAAAACGCGCGCGGCGGTCCCACCGTCGCTTCCTCCGGAACCAATCGAGCCGGCAAAAGCCTTGTCGATCTCGTCAACCCACAGGATGGCCGGCGCCACGCTCTCAGCGGTCTGAATCGCCCGCCGGATATTGTCTTCGCTGGAGCCGACCAGGCTGCCGAACATCCGCCCGACATCGAATCGCAGCAGCGGCAGCTTCCAAAGGCTGGCAACCGCCTTGGCACACAGGCTTTTGCCGCAGCCCTGTACGCCAAGCAGGAGCAGACCCCGCGGCGCCGGCAGCCCGAATTCCGCCGCCCGTTCGGTAAAGGCGGCGCTTCGTTTTATCAGCCACTGCTTCAGGTTCTCCATGCCCGCAACGTGGGCGAACTGTTCCTGGCTGGCGAAATACTCCAGCAGCCCGCTCTTGCGAATAATCTGCTGCTTTTCGCTGAAAACGATACTGATGTCGTCGGCGTCGATCGAGCCGTCCAGAACGAGCGTCTTGGCAAAGACGTTCTCCGCTTCCTTCAAGGTCAGTCCAAGGGCGGCATGGGTGAGCCGCTCCCGGCCCGCGGCGTCCAGGTTGATCTTTATCTGGGGTTTGTCTTTAAGGTCTTCGATGATGCGGTCGAGCAGTTTGCTGAAGTCCTTGGCACCCGGAGGGCGGAACTCGATCAACGTCACGTCCTTCTCAAGCTCCGGCGCGATGCGCATGACCGGCGCCACGATGACGATCGTCTTGTAGGTATCGCGAAGGTGATAGGCGACGTCCTTCAAACGACGGATCACGGCGAGATTGGCGCGATTCTCCTCCGTAAACGGGTGAAAGTCCTTGAAGAGATAGATCGCCGGCTCCACGTGTTGCAAAACCGCGTCCAGGGCCGCCAGCGGATCGGTGGTGCTTCCCGTGCCGGATTTGGCGTGCTGCGGTTCGGTGCCAAAGCGGACGATTCCCTGCGTACACGTCCAGATAAGAAATTTCTTGTTGCGTGCCGCGGCGATGTCTGCCAGCACCCGTTCGACCCGCTCTTCCTCCCAACTCAGCACATAAATGATGGGGTATCTGGCGCGGATCAGCACCTCCAGTTCATCTTCCGGCTGAAGGGATTGCGACAGAGACTTGCCGTTATCGCTGGGTGATATGCGTGACGGCGCGACGGCGGGCGGCGGTGTTATAGGCAGCGATGTTGACCCATCAGATCGCACTGGCATACTTAGTCGCTCCCCATGGAGGTCAAATTGACGTCCACTTCCCTTGCCTCGCCTTGCGCGCTTTCGATGCGTCTCACCTGGCCAAGGAGTCGATTCAGTTTCGAAGAATGTGGGTTCAGACCTATCAGAACGTCCAAAATCTGGCGCGACGTTCCAAAGATGCAGACGCGCCCGTCCGGGTGCACGGTGATCTCGGTCATTGTCGTTTCATCCGCGATGGATTCATCGCCATGTTTCATTGGATCACCGTGAGTCCCATCTGATCGGCAAGCTTCTCGGCTTCTTCGCCCTGGCCGGCGATTAACGGATGGGCAATATCCGCAAACTGCTTAGCCCGCCAACTGGGCAGGTAACCGTCCCGAAGACTCAGCGGCACGCGCGGCAGGTTGTCATGCAGCCAATTCACGATTGGCCGGTAGCAACATTCGGAATGGCCGGGAAGCAGGAGATGGCGAACGATCAGCTTCGACTGGCTGGCCGCGATCTTCAGGTTGCGGGTGAGGATGCCGGTGTAGTTTTCAATCCCGGCCAAGCGACGGGCACATTCATCGTTGCCGAACTTGAAATCGGCGACGTATACGTCGACCACGCCATCGAGCAACTCGAACACCTGTGGCGTGCCGTGAAAATCGGACTTCCAAACGACCGGCGGCAGTTGCGGACATCGGGACATGACTTGCAAAATCGCCGGCAAATGAATGGTCGGTTCCCCGCCCACCCATTGGATATTGCGCGCGCCTCGGCTCTGCCCCCACTTGACGGCTTCGTTGAAGAAGCTGCTGGTCAGCCTGTTCCCGCGGGTGGGATCAAACGCATTGATGCCGGCAATGCAAAAGGCGCAGCGCAAGTCGCAGCCGGAAAGGTAAAACAGGTGCGAGGGGATCAGGTCCAGCTCCTCGCCGTATTCGATTCGGTGTCTGAAAACGTTGGCGATGGCTCCGGCTTTGCAGAAGCCGAGGCTGCCGATCGTTCGATCGACACCGCAGCGGTGCTCACAAAGGGCGCAGTACGTATACGCCGCCAATGCTCGCTCCAATCGGTCACGACTGATCCAATTTGGAGTCATGGTCTGCGCGACGAGGCCGAAGGAAATGCTCGCAAAAAGGCCGCATTTCCAAACGGCGCTCATCCGAAGATATGACGGAGACGAAATTGCGGAATTTCATCGATAACGCTTTGGGATTCTTAACCCATTGCCGATCGCCCAAGCAATTACTTGCCATGGCATGGTTTCCACTTTGTTACTCCCGCTGGTTTTCCACCCGAATGGATCTGACGGATGCCAAGTTCCCCCCATATCGGACATTGCGCCACATGCCGTTCCTGAAGCCAAAATGTGCGTTAACCGCGATCCGACGCAGTTAGTCGGTGATCTACTGATGTAGTTGTGCATCGTCGCCTATCCGCGTCCAAGAATGGACGGGGTGAAATGGAATATTCTCCCGCGCACGTCGGACCGGGCTGTCGCCGATCACGCAATTGGAGCGATCGGGGTCCGTGGACACCGTGTCCAGATTCGTATCGCCTCCCCGCCACATCGCGCGATGGGAACGCGCGCGATAGGGTGCTTATGACTTTGCCGATTCGCTTTCTCCGGCGAATTGCCAGCGGTAACAGGGCGGAAGCATGGCAATGCCCGAAACGCCGGGAAGCGTCCCAAGATTGCAGCCAGGCGAATTTGTGGCCCTTCCATCGGCAACGCCGCTCTCTGGGTGATCGCCTCCTGCGGTCGGCTGACGCGGCGATGCAGCATCGCCAAGAGGAATCGGAACGTTTCGCCTCCGACGTCACGCGCGGGACATCGGTGTCATTAATCACATGATTGAAGCCGTCAGACCGCGGACATCGTGTCCGCCAACGCCTGATGCCGACCGCCCTTGTCGGATTATCTGCGTCGCCGCCGGCGGACCATTTCCAATCCAGCCATCATGATAATCCCCGCACTCGCCGGCTCCGGAACATTGGCGAATGTCGGCAAGGGCAATCCATTGGCCGCCGCGAACGCGTCCAGCGCCGCGACGTCGCCGGCCGATACAGCCGCGCCGCTGACGCCCTGGTTGAAGTTCGCCGCCAGATCGGTGAAGTCGGCGGCGTTGACTATGGCGTCGTAGTTGAAGTTGCCCTGGTCCCAGCCGGTGACCGGCTGGTTGAAGTTCGCCGCCAGGATAGTGAAGTCGGCGGCGTTGACCAGGCCGTCAAGATTGGCGTCACCAAGCAGAGTGTACCTCACTTCGATTTGGCCGGAGGACAGGCCGGAGACGACTCCGTCAGCGCCGTCGGCATAGCCAAGGCCGTAGCGCAGGCTGTTGGTGGACGTTTGTGCCGCGGTGGAACTGTTGATGCCAGGACCATTCCATGCTCCGCCGTTGTACCCGCTGCGCACATAGCCAGCGATGGTGGAAATCGGGTCGGGACTGGTGCCGTAATTGATGATCATTTCCGTGTTGGTCAGGTCAATCGCCGAATTGGTGCCAAGGATAAACCGCCCATCAGGACCTACGGACATGCCGGCGGTGATGTGCAAGGTCGCCCCCGCGTTGACCGTCAGGTCGCCGCTGTTCACCTGGACCTCGGGGATACTCAGGCTGTTCAGCGTCGCGTTGCCGAACGTGAAGTGCCCGGTGCCCGCGTTGGTCACGCCATACTGTAGGCCCGGATTGGTCGCCGAGTTGGGGGCGAGCGTCGCGGTCCCATAGGCGTACCCCACGTACGCCGGGATCGGGTTGACGGCGGTGCCCAACTGCAGACCCGCTCCGGGGGCCAGGTTGATCGCGCCCGTCCCCTCATACCCCATACGCAACTCACCCGTCACCGACAGCGTCGAACCCGCGTTGACCGTCAGGTCGCCGCTGTTCACCTGGACCTCGGGGATACTCAGGCTGTTCAGCGTCGCGTTGCCGAACGTGAAGTGCCCGGTGCCCGCGTTGGTCACGCCATACTGTAGGCCCGCCCGTCCCCTCATACCCCATACGCAACTCACCCGTCACCGACAGCGTCGAACCCGCGTCTAAATTCAAGTTGCCGTTGTTGAGAATCAGCGAGGCGGCTGTCACATTTGCCGACGGCCCGCCGAATGCCGCGGTGCCGCCCGAGGTCTCAGACAACTCTCCGATGATATTCAGGTTGGTGCTGGGGTCGAAATAGGTGAACTGATCGTTGCCGCCGGTATTGGTATAGGTGAGCGAGCTGATCGTGAGCGGCATATCGAGAATACTCGTGACGGCGCTGGGGTCACTGGAGGAACCCGTATTGGAGAAGATGACATCATCCCCCGCTGGTAACCCGCCGGACCAATTCGGCGGCGTGGACCAAAGCTGGTCCCCGCTGCCGTCGGTCCAGGTGGTGGCGTCCGCCGACACGACGGTCGCGGGAAAGGTCAAGGGGAAGCCCGCGGCGACGATCGCCAAGCGGGCAATGCGAGAGATTCGGATAGCGCGGCGATTCATGATTGGTGCTCCTCAAGAGTTGATTGATTACGAGTAGTTGGCCCGCTCAATCGAATGACACGAGTGAGGCACGATGCTCAAGGTCAATTGGCGACTAAACAGGTGCCACCCACTTTCCCTGTTTTCAGACGGGACGCCGCGAGGCCGGACGTCCAGCCCGCGTCAGGGTCTTCCAACTTATTTCAAACTGACGGCGACGAGCAGCGGAATGGTTTTGCGATTCATGGTTTTCTCCTTTCCCAGTTGTGGTTGCAGAGCTTCTTGAATGAATGGAAGTTCACGGTGAAACGGCTGTCGAGCAAGCAGCGGCTGCGCGCCATCCACTCCAGCCCGGTCAAAGATTCGTTTCAGATACGATCGGACCGTATGAATGCTCAAATCCAACTCGGCCGCTATCTCCTTGTCCGGCTTGCCCTGAAAGATGGGTTCCACAATCCTGCCCTGCCTTGTCGAGAGGCCGGAATCCGGAATTTCGGGGAATCGACTCGGCTGTCATGTTCCAACGACCGCTCGATTACTCTATCAAGGAATTACCTATTTTTCTACAAATGACGTGCGACATCGTCGCGGAGGGTTCCGCCAAATGCAGACGCAGGGGCCGTCAGTTATTCAGGTGACACCAATCCGACGCGCGGTTGCCGCAACTCGCCGGTAGCGGGCTGGGGCTCGGTGTCAGGACGAAGGCCATATCGATCGCCGGCGACGATCACTTTTGGTGGGTTCCGACAGGGATGCAGCTTTGGCTGCAACGAGGGTGTCCGTGGCCCGCGTGTCAGGCCGACGACACGAGTGACACCATTTCCATTTTTGAGATCACGCGAAACCGCGGACACCGTGTCCAGATTCGTATCTCCCTCCCGGCACTTCGCGCCGTGAGAACGCGCGCGGTAGGGTGCCTATGACCTTTGCCGATTCGCTTTCTCCGGCGACTTGCCAGCGGTAACAGGTCGGAAGCATAGCAAATGCCCGAAACGCGGGGAAGCGTCGCAGGATTGCAGCCAGGCGAATCTATGGCCCTTCCATCGGCAACGCCGCCCTTCGGGTGATCGCCTCCTCCGGGTCGGCTGACTCGGCGATGCGGTATAGCCAGAACGATCAGAACATTTCGCATCCGACCTTACGCGTGGGACATCGGCGTCGCTAATCACATGATTGAGCCTTGACGGCGCGGACACCATGTCCAGCCGCCGCGAGCGTTCGCTTTCTGCACCCCAACACTACCGTCCGCGCGGTCGTCATCAAATCCATTGCCCCACACCTTATCTCGGCGCATCGGCGAGCGGGCTGGTAGCTCCCCCGCTTTTTCGGGTCCGTCCAGTAGACAAGCCCGGCGCCCTTGAGAGGCATCGGCCGATGGTCAGTTCAACGTGGTGCGACGTGTCGCCGTCCGCGGCAAGGTGTTGGCGATAACCGGGCATGATGATTGTGCCAATCTTGTCTTTCTTCCTTTCGCGGTGGACGGTAAGCGGGTCATTCTTGGCCGGGTCGATATTCTCCATCAGGCGGATAGATTCAAGTCTTTCCCCAAGTCATCGGCGACGGCTTCGAGCCATTTCGAAAGCCTCTCATCCGGCGATTCACCGCTTCGCCTGCATTCCGCGAGGTCTTCCAACCTTTCGTCGAAGGATCGGCTTCGCCGCTCGTTGGCCTAGTCGGCCAGCGATGCCAGCCCTGATTGTGGTCCTGAATTTTGACGTGCCAGCCTTCGGTTGGCTTTTGCTCCCCGGTTTTACGCTCGGTGTATTTCGTCTTGAAAATTCGATAAGCCGTACATCACTGCTTCATCGTACAGCCTCCTTGGGATGAAATAAAAGCGGCGGATCCATTTCGAATCAAGCGCAACGATCGGGATCGTTTCATCGCCGCCCCACGCCCGCCGCATGATCCGGCAGGCATCTTTCCCGGTCATCCTCACGCCGTATTTGAGTTTTGCGGCCAGCGCTGTAGTCGTTTTCCACACGCGAGGGTCATCGAATACTTCATCGGCCCAGCCGCCGATCTTTTCTAGGATCAAACTCGTGCCCCGACCGTCGGCAACGCGTTGAGCGAATTCGGCGCCTTTCCAAGCCAGCTCAAAATCATCTCCCTCGGGTGTCGCAGCATGCTTATGTACATCCCACAACATAGTGAGACAATTTGGCCGCCAGCTTTCAAATTTGCTTTGTGCCGCACACCCGGCCATGGAGTGGAAGACTTCACGATATCCCTTAGCGCGGCGGGAAAGGCTCCATTTTTCTGCGCAAAAGGGGTCGATTCTGCCTGAAGACATGGTGCAGCCGCCGCGCTTGCCCATGGCCAGCATCGAAATATACTTAACAGCATCCCCCTCACCGAGGAGAAAAGATGCAACGGCATGGCCGGCCTCGTGGTGGGCGAATTCCCGATTTCTGGCGAGGCATTGGGCTTTCGGCGAAATCTGCTTCCCATCAACAAGCATACGCCGCCGTCCTTTCCATTCGCCCCGTCATCCCCTCGGCCGTGGTTGATACGCCGCTATCGCTAGCCACATTCTCTTGATCGTCCACGTCGGGATCGTCAACCGGCGGTGCCGCGGCCTTGCCGGACGTGGCAGGCCAACCACATCCGCGCCAACGTGAACGGGCAGGATTCGTTTGAGCGTGCTCCAGCCGTTCAGGAATACGATCGCCATGTCGTCGCCAATTTTCACATCATCCAGTTCAACGGAATCCAGCAGCGCAAGCGCGCCCGCGGGATTGTCCGGCCCCATGTGACCGGCAATGCGCAGGAAGTGTTGCCCCGGCTTGGCTCGACGACCCTCGATTTTGTCGATGCGCTCCACATTCATCGGTCACCGCGTTTTTTTTTGCGGCCTGCCGGGCGTTTGATTTACACCCGTGTATGCAATCTCGCCGTATAGCTGATCAAATTGAATCATCGGAACATTTGCCAGGGCCAGCCTTGCAAATTTTCGCGCGCGGACCAATAAGCAATAAGTCGGCGGTGGCAGTTTCACACCCTTTTTATAGCACCACTGCGGAATCCTCCCCAGCGTCACAATTCTGCCGGCCTTTACATGCGCATCTTTCGACTTATTTTTGTGCTGAAATGCTTGCTCAGGGGTCGGGAATATTATCGCCCGGATAGAACCCGCGGAGCCACTCAACCTAACATCCGACCAAACCGGCTCCCAGTGCTTTCCACACGAGGCGATAAGCTGGGCCGGGATAACAACGTGCGGCTCACCCGGGTCGTTAGGGGCAGAGCCGTTCCTGATGATTTGCGGCTTTGACGAACGGTCGCCGGCGCCTTCGTAGCGAATTGGCTTCGGCATTTTGGTTTTCATTATTGACCGTTCCTTTGCATTGCTGGCCTTACGGGGTTTTGCCCATCGCGCCTTTGCAGCTTTGCTCGCCAACTCGGATCGCCCCTTGCGAGTAAGCCCCTTCACTCGCGCGGCCCCACCCTTGCGGGCCATCGCGCGGTAATATTCAAAGATCAGTGTTTGGGCCTGCGCCAACTGGTATTTGTAGGCGCCGTGTGCTTTCGGGTATTCCCTTTCGACGACTTCGAGCGCCCGGAGCGTGGGTTCGATTTCGGCCATTTTATCCTTTCGTATTTTCGATATGCTAGCCGGGCTAGCATGTCAAGTCGCGTCGCAACCGAACAATCAGCCGCTTATCGGGGTCGATTACGGTGTGGCTCGAACTGGCTTCGGCAGATAAGATGCGCGCCAGTGCGATTCGGCCCGCGTCGCCCTAGGCCTTTGCCGCTCCCAATTGGGCTCGCTGAATGTCTGCCGCGGTTGGGCCGCCATCCGTAAACGGGGCCCATTCCTCGACGCGGAAATCCGCGTCCAGGACTGGGCAGGATGAAATTGAACATTCTCCCGCACACGACGGACAGGGCTGTCGTCGATCACACAATTGGAACCGGGGATCGCCGACACCGTCTCCACCTACGCCTGGTGCCCGTCTGCCGCTGTTGGATTGCCGACCGGATTCGGCAAAGCCAATGGTGGGTCGCCAGGAGCGAATCAGGAAGCCGGCGGATCGACGTGGCCGAATTCATCGAGTTTTGCATCGGCTGCGGCGTGGCGCCGCTGGCGGCGCTGATTGAGCTGATGAAACTGCGGCGGTGAATTGCGGATAGTGCCGTTCGCGCTTAAGGTGCTTTTCCGTTACCTATGCAGGAGCCGACTACGAGAATCTACTGCGACGGGCCGGTTGCATTTTCAGCCGGCCATCAGCTTTAATGCCCGTATGAAAACACAACCAATCCCGCAAACCGACCTTCTCGCGTCCACGCTCATCTTC
>JBEKXM010000116.1:0-10060 GCA_049512115.1 Tepidisphaeraceae bacterium
TTCAAGTATTCGGTCAATTCATCACCATCCAGCACCACGTTCCCGGTTGCCGGATAATCAATCGTTGCGGCTTCGGGCGATTTTTCCGGGCCGACCCGCTTGGGCGATCTGAATATCCACACCCGATCGGCCAGATTCTTCCGTAGAAAACTCTCGGCCAAGGCCGGTCCCGGCTCGACGAGCAGATGCGTCAATCCCCGTTTGCCCAGCTCGTCGAGCAGATCGTCCAGCGATAGCCGGCCGTCGGTATCGACACCCAGCGGCAATACTTCCACCTGGCAGCCGTTCAGGCGAGAGACCCAATCGGGTTTCTCATCAAACGCGGATTGTCCGCAGCACACGATCGGCGGCGATTCCGAGGCCGTCTTGACGATCTGGCTGTCAAGACTGATCCGAAGATGGGTATCCAGCACAATGCGGAGGGGGGCAAGCCGCGGATTGGGAACGCGGGCGGTGAGCAGCGGATCATCGGCTCGAACCGTGCCGATTCCCACCAATATCGCGTCGCTGCGCGAACGAAGCTGGTGAACCGCGGCCAGCGATGCGTCGTTGCTGATCGCCAGCCGCTGGCCGCCGGGGCCGGCGACCTTGCCGTCCGCCGTCTGTGCCCACTTCAGCGTCACGTAGGGCCGGCGTTGCAATATGATTTTGAAATAGGCCGCATCGAGTTGCCTGGCCTCATCGGCCAGCAGCCCCTCCTCGACGGCGATTCCGGCCGACCGCAATTCCGCCAGCCCCTTGCCCGAAACATAGGGATTGGGGTCCTGGCACGCCGCCACCACCCGCGACAGCTTCGATCGGATCAGCGTTTGCGTGCACGGCGGACTTTTCTTGCCGGGATAGGCGCAACACGGCTCCAGGGAAACGAAGGCCGTCGCCCCCGCCACATCGCCGCAAGCCGACAGGGCATTGACCTCGGCATGCGGACATCCGAATTGCTGGTGATGTCCCTCGGCAATGATCCGGCCCTGGCGGGCGATGACGCAACCGACCATCGGATTCGGCTCGACGCGGCCCCGGCCTCGCATCGCGATCTCGATCGCCCGTCGCATCAGATCGGTGTCAGCCATCGGAACATCGGCCTCAGCCATCGGAAGATCGGCGTTAGCCAGCGAATTTCTGAACCTCGCTCTTCCCACGGCGATCCGCGAATGTGCTGTATATCACCATGAGCGTCACGCCGACGCAAAGAAAGCTGTCGGCCACGTTGAACACCCAGGGGAACAATTTGGGCCATGCCGGCAGAGCGTGAATCATGTCACGCACGTATCCGAAGATCACGCGGTCGTAGAGGTTGCCCAGCACGCCCGCCATCAGCATTCCCAGCAGGACCTGATAAACCCGGCGTTTGCCGCTCGTGGCGAAGAGATAGCTCAGGAATATGATGGCCCCGAAAGAGACCGCGATGAACAGGGCCCCTCCGCCCTGTCCCAGTCCGAAGACCGCGCCGTGGTTGATGACCGCTTCGAATTCCACCCAGCCGGGGATGAACCGGCACGGCTCGCCGCCGGGCGATAATTTTGAAAACGCCAGCCACTTGATCCACAAATCCAGCCCGCATCCCAGCGCGGCGGTCAGAAAAAATCGCAACAAAGCGGCGGGCGAGCGAATGGCGGTCGGCATGGGCGGGGATTGTAGGCGGAAAAATCCGAAATCCGAAATCCGAATGACGAATCAAATCCCAATGACCCAATGACGAAACAAGACATTCCGTCATTCGTCATTCGTTATTCGGATTTGATTCGTCATTCGGATTTCGGATTTCGGGCTTCCGCGCAGCGGCTCGCATTCCTTTTCCACATCGCCAGCTTCACCCTTTTCATCGCGCTTCCCTTCAATTCGCGCCGATAATCCTCATCCGTCCAGCCCATCACTTGCTCCGGACCGAGCGTCCCGCTGGGCCATCTGGGTTTGAGCGCCGCATCCGCCGCGGCTGGCGGGTCGCGGTTCCATGGGCACACGTCCTGGCAGATATCGCATCCGTACATCCAATTTCCGAATTTCGCGCTCAACTCCTTGTCGATTTGCCCACGATGCTCGATGGTCAGGTAAGAAATGCACCGCCGGGCGTCGAGTTGGTAGGGTTCGGTGATCGCTTGCGTCGGGCACGCTTCGATGCAGCGCCGGCACGAGCCGCATCGGTCCGTCGCCGGCTCATCGGCCGGCAACGCCAGCGTCGTCAGCACTTCCCCCAGCAAAATCCACGATCCGATCTCTTCGTTGATGATGCAGGTATTCTTGCCGATCCATCCGATCCCGGCCCGGGCAGCCAACTCCTTTTCCATTACCGGGGCCGTATCGACGCTGCAACGTGTTTTCGCCTCGGGCGCGACCTGGCGAATCCAGTCAGCCAGCCCATGCAGCCGCCCTTTGATCAGTTCGTGATAATCCTCCCCCAGCGCATACCGCGCGATTCGCCCATGCCCAGCCGGTGCCCGCTCCAACGGCACAAAATAGTTGATTCCAACGGAGATGACGCTGGCCGCCCCCGGCAAATACGCCGCCGGGTCGGTCCGCTGCTCGAACCGTTCGGCCAGGTAGCCCATCTCCCCGGCCTGACCCGAATCCAACCATTGCCGCAAATACTGTCGATATCCCGATGCCGTCGCGGCCGCGATTCCCACGAGATCAAACCCCAGTTCCCTCGCCCGCCGCTTGATCCCCGTGGCAATCCCCAGGCTCGCCGTGATGTTAGGAGACGAATTCACCTATGGGGATAGTATAAAAAGATGACCCCGTTATGTCCCCCAATCCACTCCCCGGTCTCTGGCGGCAGGGCCATCGCATTTGAGCAGGCGGCTTGTGTTCAAAGGTTCGGGGGTTGAAAAGCTCAAGGGAAAACCGTTCACCTTGAACCCTTAAGCCCTTGAACTCTTGAACGCCATCGCCCAATGCGGTGGCCCTGCTGGCGGTTCTGAGGCAAAAAAAACCGCGCGCCCCGTTAAGGGCGCGCAGGGTATTTCTCCCATTTTCATTTACCGCCGCGATCGGCGAAGCATCAGCAGAGCCATGGGTGTCAGCAATGCCAGAGAAACCGGCTCGGGCACGACGGTTACCAGGAATCTGTCCCCGGCATCGCTGAACGGGGCGGCGTCGTAGGTGAACGACGTGAGCACCGGCGTTGTCGGGAAGAATGCGGAGTTACCGTACACCGATGCCGGCGAGTCCGTGCTCGTGAATCCAAAGCCTGAAAGCGAATTGCCCGCGGTCACATCCGCGGCGGGTGACGAAGCGATCCATTGGATGGCGTACCCATCGCCGCCACCCCCATGAGTGATATTGTCAGTCCAACCAGTGGGGTTAGTGACCGTCAAAGGTGAAGTGTCCAGGAAGTCCTGGCCGGGAACCCAGGAAAACCAGAAGGTTCCGATAGGGCTCGGGCTGGCGGCGCTATCGCTGAGCGTCACGGCATAGGAATTCGTCGGGCCTGTTGAGACCGTCATGATCGTGGCCGACGATACTGGCGGTGATGCGGCAACGGCTTGGCGAGTGACGCTGGCGGTTAAACCCATGGCTGCAAGTGCGGCCAGAAAACGAATAGGACGCATGATGATTCTCCTTTTTCCGATTGCCTGGGTGGCCATGAACGTTTGCCGCGGCACATCGCTCGCGACCGGACGGAGAAAGTAATTGATTTCTTCGGATCGAAGCGAATCTTGCAAAGAATGCAGTAGCTCAGCGGAAGAAGTAGGTGGTCCGTGAATTGGTGTACGCATGCAGGTCCGGCTCTTTGAGATCGACGTGACCGTCGCGGTACAGGACATTGATGCGAACATCGCCGACGTGCGCCGATGCCGTGCCGCAATACCACGGTCGCACCGAAGTGCCGGCGTCGAAGGAGGGGATCCGCCAGCGGCGACCATGGCTAAACGTGTAAGTGCCGTTAGTTTGGTAGCTTGCGACGTCCGCCATCAGCGGAGGATTGGAATCGATTCCCGTTCCCGTGAACGTGTTGTGAGATAACCGAGTCACTTCAAAGGGCGCCCCGTTTGGATTCTGTCCGCCGGGGGGCTGGGTCTCCTGGATGTTTCGGCCCATCCACACATAGCCAAACCCGACCCAATATTCCGTCAGGTCCTCCTCACCCTCGGCAACTGTTTTGGGGTTGTCAGGCAACAAATCCGCGCTGGCCCGCGCCGTCAACTCCGAGCCTTCGCCGTAGGGAAATGCGCTGGGTCCTTGATCGGCCAAGGGGGACGACGGGCAGATGAACAATTTTTGGTTCGCGCCATAGTCGTCCACGAGGACGAAGTAGTCCTTGGTGTACATCCACGTTGGCATCCAGCCCCCCGCCCCCGAAGCTGGAGTGTTCTGAGCTTCGGGAACGCGGCCGTTGTGGTCATTTGCAAAGAGGATTACGAATTGCCCCATCTGGCGCAGGTTGTTTGCGCACGCCGCACGATTGGCCGACTCGCGAGCCGTCGACAGCACCGGAAGCAGCATTGCAATCAGCAGCGCGATAATGCCAATCACAATCAGGAGTTCCACCAACGTGAACCCTCGGCCGGCAGACCGTGGTCCTGGATGTGGCCGGGAGCCGGGTCTCATAAGCACAAGTATATCCACGCGGATGTGTCCATCGGGTTTGCAGCGCTTTAGGAGATGAGATCCGATATTGTCTAAGCCGATCATTTGAAAATGGTTACGTCGCACCATGTCCCAGCCATTCGGATATAGACTGCAAACTTTGCAGTTCTTTCGCCGGCCCAAGGGGCTCGCACGGTACAATCCACGGCGGGTTCTAAAGCAACCTTATGAGCTTACGGCGAAAAATCCTCTTCAAAGACGCGGTACTGTTTGTCAGCCTGTTGCTGATGATCGCCGGCTCGATGTTCGGGCTGTGGCGGCAACGCGAGCATGTTCAGGCGTCCTTGAACGAATACTCCGCCCTGCACCATGTCGAGCTGGCCGAGGCTCGGCTGCTTGCTTTCCAGCAGGCGGTGCGCAGCGGTGCGGTGAATCAACCGGACGCGATCACCGACCTGCGGGCGGCTCTGTCGGCGATGACCGAATACAAAGCCATCCTCAGTCAATACGACAACATCCTTCCACCGGAGATCACGCCGGACCTCCAATCGCTCGCCAGGACAAAGACCAGGAGCATTGTGACCGGGCTTGCACAGTTGACGAGGCAGCTTGAGACGCCAACGTCGCACGGCGCCGCGCATCCGGAGGGCGCGGCGCCGCCGCCGGACCCGGCTTCCGTCTCCGCTGCGGTCGATCATTTGTCCGGCGAGATGATCGATCTGCTGGCGACGTGCAATGGATTCGTCCACCGCACCCAACTCGAATCTGACGCGGATCTTCGCCTCGCCACCATCGCCGTCGCTTCCATCGCGGGCTGTACCGTGGTGATCGCACTTTTGGCCAGCGGCTGGCAATACCGCAAAATAGTGGTTCCTCTACAGCGTCTTCGAATGTGGTGCAGGCGCGTTGCGTCGGGCGACTTTTCCGTTGGGTACCAGCCGACCGCCGACCGCGAGTTTCAAGAGCTGGCTCGCGACGTGAACAAGATGGCCGATGAACTCAACGCCTTTTATCGCAAGCTCGAGTCCATGGTCGCGCTCAAGAGCCGCGAACTCGTGCGTTCAGAGCGACTGGCGAGCGTCGGGTATCTTGCGGCGGGCGTCGCCCACGAGATCAACAATCCTCTGATCATCATGTCCGGCTATGCCGAGCTGTCTCTGAAGCGCCTGGGGAGGCTCTCGCCCGACTCGGTGGATGCCGAGATCGCAAAACACCTGGCCATCATTCGCGGTGAAGCTTTCCGATGCAAGGAGATCACTCAGAAGCTCCTGTCGCTGGCCAAGGGCAATGGTGATGTCCGCGAAATTATCTCGTTGGGCGATGCGGTGGCGGAAGTGTCGAAGCTGGTGCGCGGATTGAAGACCTTCCGCGCGAAAAAGCTGCAAATAGCCATTGATCCCCAGGAACGATTGCTTGTTCGGGCCAACCTCGCCGAGATGAAGCAGGTGTTGCTGAATTTGCTCATCAACGCCATTGAAGCCGTGGAGGCGGGACCCGGAAACGTCGTCGTTGAAGGCCGGCGCGCAGGGAATTGGGTTGAAGTGGAAGTATCCGATAATGGCCGGGGGATGAGCGGGGAGACCATCGAACGGGTTTTCGAGCCCTTCTTCACGAATAAAAGAGGCGCCGACGAGCCTGGCACCGGGCTCGGGCTGTCGATCTGCCACGCGATCGTCACCGATCACGGCGGTGAGATTCTCGTCCAAAGCGACGGCCTGAACCGAGGCAGCCGGTTCACAGTCCGACTTCCCTCGGCGGTCCCGAACTTGCCCCCATCGGTCACGCAAGACCGACAGCCGATCGCGGAGCCTGCCCTATGACACACCAGCCTTCACGCGAACCGGTTGAGGATTGCGATTCGCCCGGCATACTCTCGCCGCGATCGGCCAGTCAGCGGGTGCTGATCGTGGAAGATGAGCGGCGGCTGCGCGAGATGCTGCACGCTACCATCCTTGAAATGGGACTTCATCCCACCGGCGCTCCATCCGGAGAATCCGCCCTGAAATTAGCCGGCCAGCAATTCTTCGCCCTTGCCGTGGTCGATCTGAATCTTCCGGGCATCAACGGGCTGGAACTCTGCGAGCGCTTGCTTCAGCAAAACCCCCATCTTCAGATCGTTATCCTCACGGGATTCGGCGATCTGGATGCCGCCCGGCAGGCGATCCGCCTGCAAGTGGTGGATTTCCTGATCAAGCCCTGCGGCATGGACGAGCTGGAGAACGCGCTGAACCGCGCCCGCCTGCGCTGGCTCGACCGATCGGCGGTCGATTCCACCAGCCAATCGCCGCAGGGTGTCGGGCAAACTCCTGCCGCTCCCGCGCCGCCCGTTGCGGCCGATGCGTCAACTCAGCGATCCATCGATGACATGGAGCGTGAACTGATTCTCGCCGCCCTGACGCGCCATAACGGCAATCGCCAGGAAGCCGCCGCCGAATTGGGCATCAGCGTTCGCAAACTCTACTATCGAATCCATCAATATCAGGCGCTGGGTCTTATCACTCCCGATTAGAGAGCGTAAAATCCCTGGGCGTTAGTTGAATCGAACCTACCGAAATGGACTTGCGGCCACAGGCCGCCGCTCAACCGTCCTCCACAGCCCCGCTTGTCCGACCTCCCGCATACACCGCGTAAACCGCGCCAACGCAATACCAGCGACCAGCACCAACCGAAAATCGGCGCGCTATCCCCTGAATAGCCGACGGAACAAATGCGCACTTGCTATAACTGACACCCCAATAGCCGACCACGTTCTCTATAGCATCGCATAAGTGCGTTGGATCGCAGGTTATGGTTCGATGACCATAGTCGAGAAACGATTTCGGGGTAGTCAGGGCCGATATAGCGTTTGTGAATTCTTAATTGACGACAATCATATCCCACAATGCGTATAATCCTGCCTACATAAATCGCACCCAAACTAGCTTTTTCGATGCGATTTATCTTGATATTTAACTGAGGCGACATATCTTCGCGATGGCGGATTTTCATGTCGTTTTAATAGCTTGTTATCGGGCCGCGAATGGCTTCGCGCCTGCTTTGGTCTTTGGCGGGCCGGATTTGTCACCCGGAAAGGAAAGGGACAACCATGAATTGGAAAACCGTTCCGCTGATCGCTGGCGCGATGTCTAAGCTAATCCTCTTGTCGATCATCGCAATGCCCGCAACGGTCGCCGCGCCGGCGTTTGCTCAGTACACCCTGACAACGCTGGCATCGTTCAACGGCGCGAACGGGAGCTGGCCTTATGCCGCCCTGACTCTCTCAGGCAGCATCCTCTACGGCACGACGACGAGCGGCGGTGCCAGTGGTGATGGCGCAGTCTTTTCCATGCCCATGACCGGCGGCATGCCCACCATCCTGGCGTCGTTCAACGGCACCAACGGAGACTTGCCCTTTGCTGGCCTGACCCTTTCAGGCACCACCCTATACGGCACGACGGAGTTTGGGGGGGCCTACGGCGATGGCGTAGTATTTTCCATTCCCGTCACCGGCGGCACGCCCACGGTCCTAACGTCATTCAGCGGCGCAAACGGGGCTTACCCCAAAGCGCGCCTGACCCTCTCGGGCAATACCCTCTACGGCACAACGTCGGGCGGTGGGGCCAGTGGTGATGGCGAAGTTTTTTCCGTCCCCTTAACCGGGGGCATCCCCACCATCCTACTATCCTTCAACGGCGCCAACGGTGACCAGCCTTGGGCCGGCCTGACCCTGTCGGGCAACACCCTCTACGGGACGACGCTTTACGAAGGCCCCAATGGTGATGGCGAAGTTTTTTCCGTCCCCGTTACCGGCGGGACCCCCGCCATCGCGGCGTTCAACCTTGCCGATGGCGACGTCCCCGAAGCTGACCTGACCCTGTCCGGCCACACCCTATACGGCGACACCCTAGGCGGCGGGGCCTACGGCGATGGCGTAGTCTTTTCCGTTCCCGTGACCGGCGGCACCCCCACCGTCCTAGCAACGTTTAACGGCACCAACGGGAACATGCCCTTCGCGGGTCTGACCCTTTCGGGCAACACCCTCTACGGCACGACGAGATTCGGCGGGGCCAACGACGATGGCGAAGTCTTTTCCGTCCCCGTGACCGGTGGCACGCCCACCGTCCTAATTTCGTTCGATGGCGCAAATGGGGAGGGCCCCCAAGCCGATTTGACCCTACTAGGCAACACGCTCTACAGCACGACGGTGATCGGCGGGAACCTGAACCTCAACGGCGGCCGTGGCGACGGCACGGTGTTCGCAATTAGCCTGCCGGAACCCGCTAGCGCCGGTTTGCTGGCCATCGGCTCGCTGGCATTGCTGCGCCGCGTCCGTCGTATTGGCCATCGGACAGTCGCCGGGTGACACGGACTGCTGCTCCGAATGTGGGACCATCTCCAATCCGCACATAATTTAGCCGTCAAGTGCATGGCAAGGACAACTCGCTTTCGAGTCAGCTAGGCCCAATGCCTGAACCGAAACCCTGTAACCCGAGTCACGCTACTCGAATCGAATCCTCCCCCCGATTCGAACCTCCGATCATGCCGCCACCGCACCACACCGTAGCAGCCCCTCGATGCCAACCGACGGCATCCGCCGAGCAGACGGGATGCCGTTTAGATACCGCGCGCTCTATGCGGTCAGGGGGAAAAGAAACCGGCGATTTTTCTCTTGCAAATTCGAGTGACGTTAGGTATTAGTTAACCCATGGGTGGAACTCTGTTGCTGCCTGTGCGCGCGAGGCCCTTGCCGGATTCGATTTCGTTGAGGATTTTTTGGCCGTTCCGATGCGATGCCCAATCTTGTCTTTCGCCTGCTCACCTGTCTCCTGCTCAACTCTCTCGCGCAGCGGGGGGGAGGGGGGTAATGGGACATTCCGGGACACAGTGGGACATTTTCAGACGCAGAATCGGAAAAATCGACCCACTTTTGCGACTTGCGGAAGGTTGAATTGAACCGCGGAGATCGCCGAGATCGCTGAGACAAAAAGGAGGATATTCGCCACGGATGAAAAATCAGATGGACACGGATACGACGGAAGTTGCAAGTTGCATGTTGCAAGCAAAGTCCAGGGTCTTTAACTTGCTACTTGTCACTTGAAACTTGCACCTTCCATCTCATCTGTGGCGATCATGCATTTCTCCGCGTCCTCGGCGTTCTCCGCGGTGAAATTTTGCGTTGCGAACAAAAAGGCGGTCAGTTTGAAGAGGCCGCGTTTTCTTGACACGGATTTTCGCCGCTCTTAAGATCGCCACCGCGGATTTTTCACTGGTTCCAGCCGTCTTGTATTTCTGCACTCACCGTTTTCGGAGGCCAGCATCATGATGCGGTTATCCCGTGTCTTTACGAGTTTTACCTTGGCCTGCTGCCTGGCAGCGCCGGCCTCATGGTTTGCCGCTCGCGCCGATGACACCACCTCGCCGCCGGCAAATGTCCCAACCCCCGTTCCCGGCGAAACGACGCCGGCGCCTGCGACCCCGGCGGCGATGCCGGATAACACCGCGGCGCCGTCCGAGCCTTCAGCCACCACTCAGCCCGCCGAAACCGCCACGCCGC
>JBEKXM010000117.1:0-9989 GCA_049512115.1 Tepidisphaeraceae bacterium
GTCCGCCTCGCGTATGGGATGCTCGAAACTCTGCCGAGTTATGACTGGCACATCCCCATGATGAGCCTGCCGTCGGCGTTCGGGACGACGATCCAGACCGTTCCGGCCGAGATTCCCTACCTTCGCGCCGATCCGGCGCTGCGAAAATCATGGCTGGCGCGCGTCCAGGCCGCCGCGCCGCCGGGCGCCAAACTCCGCGTCGGCCTGGCATGGGCGGGAAACCCCAAGCACAAGAACGATGCCAAGCGATCCATCCATCCCGAGTTGCTCTGGCCCCTCGCCGATGTGAAAGACATCGCGTTCTTCAGCCTCCAGAAATCCAATGAGAACGAGAAAGCCGAAATCGCCCCGCCGCTCCCCCGGCTCGTCGACTTCACCACGTCGCTGCACGATTTCGCCGAAACCACCGCCCTCATCGATCACCTGGACCTGGTGATTTCCGCCGACACCGCCGTCGCCCATCTCGCCGGCGCGCTGGGCAAGCCCGTTTGGACCCTGCTTCCCTTCGTCCCCGACTTCCGCTGGGGCCTGCGCGATGTACAAACGCCCTGGTATCCCACGATGCGCCTCTATCGCCAAACGTCCGTCGGCAACTGGCCCGGCGTGATCGACCAGGTTGTTTCTGATTTGCGAAAACTGCGTGCCGATTAATCCAACCCGCCGCTAACCCCCGCCAATCATTCCGCCTTCATCTTCCGCGTCTGGTCCGGCTCATGAAGTTGTATCGTCGCCAGCGCCGTCGGCACGTTCTCCGTGAACTCGAAAATCTTGTCCAGACCGGTAATCAGAAACGTCGTCCATACCGGGTTGCCGACGTTGCACAGGACCAGCTTTCCGTTCAGGTCGTGGATTTGGCGGCGAAGCCGCAGCAGCGAGGCGATGTTCGAGGAATTGATGTAATGGATCGCGGAGAAATCCAGAACCCCGCTGTGGCAGGGCGGCGTCATGGCCGACGCCGCCTCCATTTCCTCGCCAAAGCGCGGGTCATCGCCCAGGTGCACCACGACGACGGAATCCGACCATTTTTCCACCGGCATGCGGGAAAAGAGTAATCGCCCGCGTCACAAATCGCAAAGTTTCAATCTTCCAGAAACTTCCGCTGTTTCTCGAACGTCGTCTCTCCGGCCTTGGTTTTGATCTTTCCCATGGTCTTTGCGCCCATGTCGATGAAGATTCGCCCCCCGCGGTTGAGGATGTCGCCGCCGATGACGCCGCTATGGATGGCCTTCGCCCCGCGCTTGACGATCAGCGAACCCTGGAGATTTCCGAAGATATGCGCCCGGCCGCCGTGTTCGATGGTCAGATCGCCGTAAATGCTGCCGCGCAGATACAGCTTGCCGTCTTCGACGACCGTCACGTCGCCGACGATCATACCCCAAAGGGTGTAAAGCTCGTCGATCGCGCAATCGCCGCTGAGTTTCCCGCGCTCTTCCCGCATGGCGTTACAACCTGGCCCCGGGCGGTTGGTCCGCCGCCCCGGCGGGGGGGTTCTTACCAAACGCGGCGCGCAGGCCCCGCCCGCTTTGGTGATGGATCATCACCACCAGCACCAGCGCCACCGCCGGCCAGCCCACGAATCGCGCCCAATATAACAGCGCCAGCATCGGCCCTTGCGGATGGACCCGCGACCGCTGCACAAGCTCCGACCAGGTGTACAGCACTCCGGGAATCTTGAATTCCGTCGATGTAAACGTCTGATTCATCAAAAAAGCCTGCCAGGGAAACAGCAGCGTGATCAGCACGATGCAGCCGACGAACGCCCAAATCACCCGGGAAACTCCCAGCAATCGGCCCACCAGCATCACCTGCGCCATCAGCAGCAGAACCATCGCCAGCACGATCGGCGTTGCCACGCCCAGAAAATCCGTCAGACCGACCGCGTATTTCAGGAAATCCAGCCCGACCGAAGAGCCGTCAACCCCAATTTTGTAACGGGCCGCGAAGAAAAGCCCCAACTGAAACAGCAACATCACCAGGATGATCAGGATCAGCCAGTTGCGCGCCTTGCGGGTGGTGATCAGGGCATCGGCATAATCCGCGATGCTGGCAAGGGCGGGGTCCACCATGGCCTTGGCAGTGTTAACCCAAAAACCGCCGATTGGCAATCGCCAGATGGATTTTGTTTAGCCGCCGCACTTGACTTCGGCGAGCTCAGTCGAGCCGTGCGGCGTATTCTCTTAGGCACGATTCATCGCCCGAACAACTTCCTCCAGCAGCGATTCATTGGCCGGTGGAAACTTGTACCCCGACAGTTCCTCCGCCTCCACCCATTTGGTCCGCTGGCATTCGATGGCCGTCGCCTCGCCCTCAACATGTTCGCATAGAAACGGGTGCAACCTCACACTGACGTGGGGATAGTCGTGCTCGACCGGCGTCAACTTTCGCACCACCCGGGCCTCGATGCCCACCTCTTCCATCAGTTCCCGCGCCAGGCACATTTCCAGGCTCTCCCCCGGCTCGCATTTGCCGCCGGGAAATTCCCAAAAATCCCCGAGCGTGTCGTCGGTTTTGCGCTGGCAAATCAGGACACGCCCATCCCTTTTCACCACCCCGATAGCCGCGTCAACGCGCATCATTTCCTTATCAGCGTCCATTTGCAGTGCCGGCAGTGTAGTCAGGCCTCAAAAAACGCAAAAGAACTATCCAATTCAACACAAGATACAACCGATGGCGTTTCAACGGAACTTTCCACAAGCTGTTGTTTTTAATTGGGTTATAATCGAAGAATGTTCGCATTGCTCGCGTCTCTGTCGATTGACAGCCTCCAAGGCCACGGTTATAGTCCCTTCGTCGCTTTTTGGGCGATCCAACTTTGTGAACTAGCGGCTTGAAAGCCGTGGCGTACTTCCGGAGGTGGATAGGAGCCACCCCTCCGGAAGTCTTTTTTTTCGCGGGCGGGTTTTTCCGGAAGTCTTTTTCCCGGAAGTCTTTTTCCCCGCTCGTTGAGATTCACATCACATTGCCTCACAATCCCGCCGGATGATTCGAACACCCGCAAACCAATTCACCGCCATAGTTACCGCCAACTCCCGGCTTTGCCGCGATCATTACCGGCTGGCGCTTGACGTGCCCAATCTTCCCCCGACCAACCCTGGGCAATTTATCCAGATTTCCGGTTGCGACCTTCCCAAACTCGACGCTCCGCCGGAAATCGTCTGCTCGCCCGGAACGGCCGACCAATTTCACGATCCCGAGTTGACCGAGCCTGTGGCCTTTCTCCGCCGACCGTTTTCTCTGGCCGGCCGGCGCGGCGATCAGATCGACATCATCCATCGCCAGGTCGGATTGGCGACCCGATACCTCGCCAGCCTGAATCCCGGCGATTGTCTCGGCATCCTCGGCCCGCTCGGCAACGCCTTCACCCTTCCCTCTCCCGATCAACTGGCGATTCTCGTCGGCGGGGGGGTGGGAATTCCACCGATGCTCTATCTGGCTTCGCAATTGGCCCATCGCCCAACCGTCGCCTTCGCCGGAGCCGTTTGCCGCGATCTGATGCCCCTGACCGCCGGCTCCCGCCCATACCAAGTCGCCGAATTCGCCGACCACAACGTCCCCGCCATCCTCTGCACCGATGACGGCTCCCTGGGTTTCCGTGGCTTGGTCACCCAGGCCCTGGAAGATTTCCTCGACGACCGCCTGGCTCCCGATATCCCCCGAGCCGCTCTTCAACCCGTCATATACACCTGCGGACCCGAGCCTATGATGAAACGTGTTGCCGACATCGCTCTTCAGCGTAACATCCCCTGCCAGATCGCCGTTGAACGGGCCATGGCCTGCGGGATGGGCACCTGCCAAAGCTGCTGCATCCGCGTCCGCAAACCCGATCCCGCCAAGCCCCCGCTGCCCGGCAAGGATTGGTGTTACCGCCTGGCCTGCACCGACGGCCCCATCTTCACCGCCGCCCAACTTCTCTGGTAATTCTTTTCCCGGATGACCCTTGAAAACCCTGCCAAGAACCTGTTTGACATCCCCTGCACCTTCCCAGAACGCCCACGGCGCGGAAGGCGAAGCGTCCGCGGCTGCCGTGGGTTTCCTCCGCCGCTCAGGGCCTCTCAAACAGTTCCTAAACCTCCTCCTCCTCTGTCCCCTGTTGGCAGCCGGCTGCAACAGCTACGTCGCCAACAAGTTCGTCCAGGCGCCGAACCTTAGTTGGGCCATTCGCGGACAGGACGCGCCCCCATCCGTGCTTCTCGAACATCACGTTTCCCAGCAGCTTCGCCTGGACGTCGGACCTCCCGCCGCGTCGCTGTCGGTCTGGATCGTCAACCCCATCCCCAGCCCGGACTATCCGTTCATTGATGTTCCCCCCCACGGCGTCCCAACCGTCAGCCTCATCGCGCCGCCGCTAGTCTCGCCCTCCGCCCAGCCCGCCAAATCGCCCCGCGGAACCATCTTCCTGCTTCCCGGACTCGGCGACGGCAAGGAGGAGGGGCCGTATCAGTTCTTGTCCCTCGGCCTGGCCTGCCAGGGATATCGCGTCATCCTCGTGGACCATCGCGGCCATGGACGATCCACCGGCGGCCGCATCAGCTACGGCGCTGTCGAATCCCGCGACATGGTTCAGCTCCTCGACGCCCTCCAGCAACGCGGCCTGATCGCCGGCGAAGTCGGCGCCGTCGGAATTTCCTACGGCGCTTCCATCGCCATCTGCTGGGCCGCGATCGATCCGCGCCTTCGCGTCGTCGTCGCCCTCGAACCGTTCAGTTCCCTCCGCGACGCCGAGAGCGATGCCGGGCCCATGATGCTCGGCGCCTACCGCTGGATGTATTCCATAGATGACTTTCGCGACATCACCCGCCGCATGGGACGTCTCGCCGGCTTCGATCCCGACCGTCAAAACGCCCTCGTCGCCATTGCCCACACCACCACGCCCATCCTGCTCATCCACGGAGAATCTGACGATTTTGTTCGTCCCACCCACAGCATCCATCTTCATCAGGCCGATCCCAATCACAGCCAACTCATTCTCGTCCCCGGTGCCGATCATTTCGATCTGTGGTTCAAGGGCGCCAACTTGATCATGGGCCAATCCGATGAATGGTTTGGCCGCTATCTGGCCCCGCCCGCCTCCGCCGCTTACCCCGCCACCCGCCCCGAAAGGATCAACTGACCCATTTGCTCACCCGTCGCCCGTTCGGTTACTTTCCCCCCATCATGACCACCATCGGCATGCACTACGACGTCATCTCCGGCAAAGAACGCGAATTCAAGGACGGATTCCTCAAGGTCATCGATCACTTGAAAACCGTCGCCGGCCACGTCGATTCGCATCTTTACGAAGACGTCGCCGTTCCCGGCTCATTCCTGATCCTGAGCAACTGGAACAGCAAAACGGATTTCGAAGCCTTCATTCACAGCGACACCTTCAAGCAGGTCACAGCCTGGGGCAAATCCGAAATCCTCCGCGGCCGGCCGAGGCATAAGGTGTACACCAACGACTGAGTCTTCGCTTTTTAACCGCGGCGATCGCGTCATTCCCGGCCTGTCGCCAAAAGCTGCACCCCTTGCTCAAAGACGTCCAGACGTCTACGATGTCGCTCCATGGATCATTTGCTTGAACAGCGCAGAAAGCCCGGCGAAATTCGCGACGCGATTTTTGAATTTCTTAGCAGCCAATCGCCCGAGGCTTCCGTTTCTGAAATCCGCCAGGCCGTCGCCGAACGCATGAAGGGCCAATTGGCCGAGTCGTCCGTGCGGTCCTATTTGCGGCTCAACACCCCCGGTGAATTCGAGCGGACGTCGCGCGGCACCTACCGACTAAGGGGCGTTCCTACAGTTCGGCAAACCGTCTCTCATGCCAGCGATTCCATCGAACCCGCTTTTTGCCACGGTCAATCCAAGCTCTACTTTGCCGATTGCTTCCAATGGCTCGATGCCCAGCAAGCCAATTCGTTCCATGCCGTCGTTTGCGATCCGCCCTATGGACTTGTCGAATACGCTCCGGAACAACAACGCAAACTTCGCGCCGGGCGGGGCGGGGTCTGGCGCATCCCTCCCTCATTCGATGGGCATCGTCGTTCTCCGCTTCCCCGATTCACCATATTGAATGATCGCGATCTGCTTGCACTCTATCGCTTCTTCCTGGATTGGGCCAAAGCATGTCTGCGCGTTCTTGTGCCGGGAGGGCACGTCGCGATTGCCTCCAATCCGCTTGTTTCCCACAAAGTCTCCGCCGCCCTGGCCGATGCTGGATTCGAACGCCGCGGCGAGATCATCCGCCTGGTCATGACCCTGCGCGGTGGAGACCGTCCCAAGAACGCCCATCTGGAATTCCCCGAGGTCAGCGTCATGGCTCGCTCGATGTGGGAACCCTGGCCGCTCTTTCGAAAGCCGTTTTCAGGCACAGTCCAGGACAATCTGCGCCGTTGGGGAACGGGTGGCCTTCGCCGCCCTTCGCCAGCAAAGCCCTTTGGTGATGTCCTGGTTTCACATCCGACCAGACCCGCCGAGCGAAAGCTCGCGCCACATCCCAGCCTCAAGCCCCAATCCTTCTTGCGGCCCCTCGTCCGCGCTATGCTTCCGCTCGGACGCGGTATCATTCTCGATCCCTTCGCCGGATCGGGATCCACTCTCGCCGCCGCGGAAGCCGTGGGATATGCAAGCGTCGGCGTCGAAAATGACCCCGTCTATTTGAAGATGGCTTTTGAGGCTATTCCCCGGTTGCATCGCCTTCGTTCTCGGTCGGATGGCATTGCCTGTTGATATTCATTTCACGTCCATGCCGCAAGTTCCCTTCACCCTTGCCTTTCAACCGCAAACGTCTAAAAAAGGCCCCGTGCCCGATCTTTCCCTCAGCCTCGCCGGACTCAAACTCGCCAATCCGGTGATGACTTGCTCCGGCACCAGCGGATACGCTTTCGAATACGCCGACTTCATGGACCTCTCCCAACTCGGCGCCTTCGTCACCAAATCCATCACCCGCGAAGAGCGCCCCGGCAATGAGCCGACGCGAATCGTCGAAACCCGCGCCGGAATGCTCAACGCCATCGGCCTGGCCAACGTCGGCCTCGACCGCTTTCTCGTCGAAAAGGTTCCGCTGATTCGCAAGATGCCCTGTCCCGTGATCGTCAACGTCGCCGGACACAGTTACGACGATTACGCCGAAACCTGCGCCGCCATGAACGATCTGGATTGCGTCTCGGCCGTCGAACTCAACGTTTCCTGTCCAAACGTCAAGGACGGGCTGACCTTCGGCACGAACCCGGTGCGGCTCAGGGAGCTCACCGGCTTGGTTAAGAAGGTGCTGCCGAACAAGCCGTTGATCGTCAAGCTCTCGCCCAACGTGGACGACATCACTCAAACCGCCCGGGCGGCCATCGACGGCGGCGCCGACGTCATTTCCATGATCAACACCTTCACCGCCATGGCCATCGACTTCAATAAGCGGCGTCCGCGATTGGCCAACGTCACCGGCGGTTTGTCCGGCCCGGCCATCAAACCCATCGCGCTGCACCTGGTCAGCCGCGTCTATCGCACCGTCGCCAAGTCCGCCGGCATCCCCATCATCGGCATGGGCGGCATCCAGTTCTGGTCCGACGCCTTGGAATTTCTGCTGGCCGGCGCCAGCGCCATCGGCATCGGCACCGCGCTCTTCGTCGATCCCGCCACTCCCAACAAAATCCTCGCGGGCCTGACCGATTACCTCCATCGCTCCGGCGTCGCCCGCCTCGGCGAAATCGTCGGCGCTCTTCAACTTCCCGGCGATCAGCCCCAGTCCGCCCCGTATCCATAGGTTTTGTTCTGATTAATGCAACACTCAACACTCAACGCTCAACTTTCAACGAAATGCAAGAGAAACCGGGGATTCGCGGTCGTCTTACTTCAACGTTGAGCGTTGGGTGTTGAGTGTTGAGCGTTGCATTCTTTGACCTTCTACGCGTGGCGCCTACGCCTCGCTGCGATGTTGGCAATCCCCAGCCCGCCGATATATTGACAGTCGAATGCGGCTTCTTCCGCCGGTTTTCGCGGTGCTACTTTCAATACCGCTCGCGGTCCATGCCGACCCCGCGCCAACCTCCCGCCCCGGCGATCTTCCCTTTCCCCCGGTCTATACCGCCAAGGTCGCCTCCACCCCGCGTTTCTATCAACGCGATCCGCGCATGGACCTGTCCGTCGCCGGCGATAACTTCTGCGTTCCCACCTCCGCCTCCGACTCCTTCGTTTACTTCGCCACCCACGGCTTCGACCGCTTGGTGCCGATCGACGGCGGCGACCTCGAAATCGTCCAGGGCGAATTGGTCAAGACGCTGGCCTCTCCCGGCTACATGTCAACCAGCCCCGACAGCGGCACCACCCCGTCCAACGCCCTGACCGGCATATTCCGATATGTCCAGGAACACGGATACCTCTGCCAGCGGCTTGAATACGCCGGCTGGCGACCGCTCCAGCGCCGGTGGCTCACTGCCGCCGTTGCCCCGGTGCCCAACCTCAATTGGATCAAGTCCGTCGTCGCCGCTCCCAACGGAACCGCCTGGCTCGAGATCGGATATTACATCCACGGCGATTCCCCCGGCCAATGGCGGCGAGTCCGCGGCCATTGCGTCGTCGTCGTCGGTTATGGAACCGACGGCACGCGCACCGATGGCCACATCTTCCTGGTGGACAACCCCGCCGTCGGCGCCATGGTGCCCGCCACGCCCGAGCAACAGGCCAAGGGCATGAAATGGCGGCCGGTCACCCTGCCCGACCAGGCCATCACCCTCACCCCCACCGGGTCCCTCCAGTTGTTCGGAGAGAAGTCAACCACCCCGCGCAACGTCAGCCAGTTGTTTCAGATCGATGGGCCCGGTGTGCCATACTCCCGAAAGAAATATGCCGCCGCTTTCATCGACGGGGCCGTCATTCTGGTTATCGGACATCCCTCCTAAATCTCCCATTATCCCAAAAACAACACCATCGGCCTATTATCAACCCGAAATACGCCATTAACTTTCCTCATTTGCGGCTTTTTATTTGATCGGATCGCCCGAATCAGGTAGTCTCTCTCTTGCTCGCCAGATTCGGGATCGACGAATCCTTATGAAGAAATCCGTCAACATTCTGCTTGGCATTCCGGCAGACCTCGAATATGGCCGCGGAGTGATTCAGGGAATTATCCGTTTCGCCGCCACCACCAACTGGGTTCTCGTCGATGCCCCGGCCGGTGACGACGGAACCGTTCAACACGGTACGGCCAACTTTTCCGATTTGGAACGCGGCGGGGTCATCGCGCTCATCGAATCGCCCCAGCAGGCCGATGCCTTCAGGTCCCTGGGCGTCCCCTGCGTCAGCGTTTCCTTCGCCCTCAATGACCCCGAACTGCCCGCCGTCGCCTGCGACGATAAAATGATCGGCGGCCTCGCCGCCAGCCATTTCCTCGAACGGCAGATGCGCCATTTCGCTTACCTCGGCCTTCCCGGCCGCGTCGACTCCCAGGCGCGCCACGCCGGCTTTTGCGAACGACTGGCCGTTGACGGATTCTCCAAAATCGCCTTCCTCGACGCCCCCGAAAAATTCGACGCCGGCAGCTTCAAACAGCTCGGCGAGTGGATCGGCGCCCTTCCCAAGCCCGCCGGTATTTTTGCCATCAACGACGCCCTCGGCAGGATCGTCATCGACGCCTGCCGAGCCTGCTCCATCCGCGTCCCCAGCGCCGTCGCCGTCCTGGGATGCGGAAACGATCCCGTCATCTGCGGACTGGCCAGCCCCTCCCTCAGCAGCGTCGCACTCCCCGCCGAACGCGTCGGCTTCGAGGCCGCCGACCTCCTGGCAACTCTCGTCAACCACAAAAAACTCGTTGAACGAAAACGCCTCGTCCAGGTCTCCAGCGTCATCCCCCGCGAATCCACCGACAACGTCTCCGTCCGCGATCCCGACGTCGCCAACGCCCTTCGCTTCATCCTCGCCCATGCCGGCGAATGGATCGGCGTCCGCGAGCTTCTCCTGTCCCTGCCCGTCCAACGCCGTTCCCTCGAACGCAAATTCCGCAAAGTCCTCGGCCGAAGCCCGCT
>JBEKXM010000118.1:0-9961 GCA_049512115.1 Tepidisphaeraceae bacterium
GCGTCCTTCGCACCTTCGCGGTAAATCCTCTGGAATTTTTACCGCGAAGGCGCGAAGGACGCGCAGAAGAGCAAAGCTTGACCGGGTTTTGGGGGATTGAGACGGTGGTGAAGCTGATTGACTGAATCCTGGTACAATTCCTGCGAATGAAACGCGTCCGCCGATTGATTTTCAACGGGCTGACGGCAGTGTCACTGACGCTATGCGCTGCAGTCGCCACACTCGCCGTTCATTTGTTTTCGTACCTCGGCTTTTCATTTGCTTTTGCTCCGACAGGGCATGGGCAAGAATGGATTATCGTCGGCGTCTTTCCGCGCACCCTAAATATTCAAGAAGGCTTGTTTTCCAGCGGGACCTGGACTGTATTGCCTTCAAAAGCAGGATTTCATCCGTGGGATGATGGGGCTAGGCTTGAGGTGCTATCCGCGACGGGTGATGCGGGTGGTCCGTGTGTGCGCTTTGCATTGCGTCACTGGGAAATCCCGTTGTGGTACGTGGTTCTTTTGACGGCCATAATCCCCGGAGTCCGTTTGCTAACCTATTTGAAGCGTGAGGCGTTCGCGCGGGGTTTTTGTCCACAATGCGGCTACGACCTCCGCGCCACTCCCGACCGTTGCCCGGAATGCGGCACGATCCCGCCGAAAAGGGAAATGATTTCTAAATCTCTGCGCGTGGACGATGTGTCTGCCAAGATTTCCGGGAGAGTTGGCGGAACACGGGGGTAGCGGTGGTGGGTCAGTTTGCGCGGCTGGCAGACCATACGGCGGGCAAGCCCGCCGGCTACACGGGGAAGTCAATCACCGCTGTCCAATATGTGCTCCAACGGCAGATTCGGATCCTTCAACTGCTCTTCCTTTCCTCCCATCGCCGCGCGGCGCTCGATCAGCCTGTCAAACAGGTCCTTTTGCTCCAGGTTTCCCGCGGCGATGACCTGGGCGATCCGGCCGTCGTTGGCCACGCCGAATTCGATGAACTGCGGCGATTCCGTGTTGTTGGAGCCGCGGAAAATGCGGCGATCGGCGGCCCTGGCTTCTCCCCAGACTCCCAGACGCAGGCCGAAAATCTCGCTGTCGAAATAGCTGGCCGATTGGAATTTCGCATCGCCGCCGGCCATGTTGGTCCCGGCGATCCGGCCGGTCTTGGCGGCGCTGTCCCAATGGTGCATCATGCGGTGCTTGCCGAAGAGCGGGTCGAAGATCGCCGCGCAATCCCCGGCGGCAAAAACGTCGCGCATGCTGGTGCGGCAGCCGGGATCGACGAGGATGGCCTGCTCGGCCGCGATCGGCGTGCCGCGAAGAATTTCCTTGTGAATCGCGATTCCCACCGCCGCCACCGCGAAGTCGCACGGCAACGTCTTTCCCGACGCCAGCACCACGCGTTGCACCCGGCCATCGCCTTCCAATCGCGCCGCCCGATCGTTGCGATACACCGTGACGCCATGCGCTTCCATAAATTGGGAGATGCATCGCCCGGCCGTCTCGCCCGCCAATCGCGGCCAGGGATGTTCCGCCGAAATCGCCAGATCGACGTGCAGCCCGGCTTGGGTGAGCGATGCCGCCAACTCCACCCCCAGGGTTCCGCCGCCGATGACCACCGCGCGGCCCCGGCCCTTGGGATGCGATTGACCCTCGCGGGCCGCCTTGGCCATCGCGTGTTGTAAAAGCTCCGCATCCTCCAGCGTCCGAAGATAGAAAAGATTGGGAAGCTGCGCCCCCGGCACGTCCAGCGCCGCCGCCGACCCCCCGATCGCGATCAGCAAACGGTCGAACGATACCCCTTCCCCATTGTCCAGCGTCACCGCGCTGCGCGTCGTATCCAGGCGCGACAGCCTTCGTCCCGTGCGCAGCCGCACCCGGCTCTCGACGAACCATTCCGCCGGCATGGTGAACAGCGACTCCCGCGTCTGCTGCCCCCGCAAATATTCCTTGCTCAGTGGCGGGCGATGGTACGGGCGGTTGATCTCCTGCCCGACCATCAGCAAATCGCCTTGGCGATCGATCTGGCGGATCGCCTTGGCCGCTTCGCTGGCGGCCACTCCGCCGCCCACCAAAAGATATTTAACGTGTAGATCGCTCATCGTCGGTACTCCGTCACCCGCGGACTTCCGCTGCCCCGATTCTCCAATCCCCCACCCCGCACGATTATATGCAGATCGCTCCGCTGTCGCGTCCGTTCGACTCGGCGATGCTCAAAATTTAATCGTTTCCACACTCGCCAAATGCCGACGAGCCGGTAATTGCAATCGGCATGCCTTCCATGCAAATCAAGAGCTACCCGTGCGGGCAGGGGCTTGACCGCCTGGCCGTCACATATATATCATATCATGCGGATAGACGGATGGAATCGCAACTCGAACAACCCGATCTGGTCCTCGGCTGGCTGGGCTGCCTGGCCGACGCCACGCGGCTTCGGCTCCTGCGCGTTCTGGATCGGCAGGAACTCGGCGTCGCCGAGTTGTGCGACGTGCTTCAGTTGCCCCAATCCACCGTCAGCCGGCATCTGAAGGTGTTGGGCGATCTTGGCTGGGTCCGCGCCCGCAAGGAGGGGACCGCTCATCTTTATCGCACCATTCTCGACGAACTCGACCCGGTCGCCCGACGCCTCTGGTTGGTCTCCCGCGAACAGATCGACCGCTGGGCCACCACCGCCCAGGACCAACTCCGTCTCCAACGACTCCTCCAGCGACGCAGCGACAGCCAATCCTTTTTCGCCACCGCCGCCGCCCAATGGGATAGTCTTCGCGGCCAGCTCTACGGCCACCGCTTTTCCACCGCCGCATGTCTTGGCCTGATCGATCCAACCATGATAGTCGCGGACCTGGGCTGCGGCACCGGCCCGATCTGCGCGGAACTCTCGCCGTTCGTTCGCCGCATCATCGGCGTCGATAATTCGCCGGCCATGCTGAAAGATGCCCGACGCCGCCTGGCCGATCTGCCCAACGTCGAGCTGCGCCGCGGCGAACTGACCCGCGTTCCCATCGACGGCGCTTCCTGCGATGCCGCCCTGATCGTTCTGGCCCTGACGTACGTTCTCGATCCCGCATCGGCGTTCGCCGAGGCCTCCCGCATCCTCAAGCCCGGCGGACGAGCCGTCATCGTCGATTTGCTTCCCCACGACCGCGACGATTTCCGCCGCCTGATGAACCAGCATTGGCTGGGATTCGATCTCGACCAGGTTAACCGCTGGCTGACGGGGGCGTCGTTTGAAGTAACGAGTTGCCGCCCGATTCCGCCGGAGCCAAACGTGAAAGGACCAGCGCTGTTTCTTGCCGCTGCGATAAAAAAATAAATGACACAGGGTGGAAACTCGAAATTCGAAATCCGAATGACGAATCAAATTCGAAGTCTGAAATTCGAATTTCGAATTTCGAATTTGATTCGTCATTCGAATTTCGAGTTTCCGACCTTTCCCTCTACAATCCCCGTATTCTCTTAACGTCCCTCAAAAGGAGCTTCCCATGACTCGTCTGATGACTTCGCCCGCAACCTCGCAAAAGGCCCCGTCCCCGGACTTCAAGGTCGCCGATCTTTCCCTGGCCGATTGGGGCCGCAAGGAGATCATGCTGGCCGAGCAGGAAATGCCCGGCCTCATGGCCGTGCGCCAGGAGTATGCCGCCAAACAGCCCCTGAAAAACCTGCGCATCATGGGCTCGCTGCACATGACCATCCAAACGGCTGTCCTGATCGAAACGCTCAGCGCCCTGGGCGCAGAAGTCCGCTGGTGTTCGTGCAACATCTTCAGCACCCAGGATCACGCCGCCGCCGCCGTCGCCGTCGGTCCCCACGGCACCGTCCAGAATCCCAAAGGCATTCCCGTCTTCGCCTGGAAGGGCGAGAACCTCCAAGAGTATTGGTGGTGCACGGAACGTGCCCTCGATTTCGGCGACGGCCGCGGCCCGAACCAGATCGTCGACGACGGCGGCGACGCCACCCTCCTGATTCACAAGGGCCACGAATACGAAACCGCCGGGAAAATCCCCGCGCCCGATTCCACCGACAACGAGGAATTCAAGGAAATTCTAAAACTCCTGGCCAAGTGTTACAAACAGAATCCCCATCGCTGGCACAAGGTGGCCGCCGAAGTGCAGGGCGTTTCGGAAGAAACCACCACCGGCGTCCATCGGCTCTATGAAATGCAAAAAGCCGGTACGCTCCTCTTCCCCGCCATCAACGTCAACGACTCCGTCACCAAGAGCAAATTCGACAACCTCTACGGCTGCCGCCATTCACTCGTCGATGGCCTGATGCGCGCCACCGACGTGATGCTCAGCGGCAAGGTGGCCGTCGTCTGCGGCTACGGCGACGTCGGCAAGGGCTGCGCCCAATCCCTCCGCGGCCAGGGCGCTCGCGTCATCGTCACCGAGATCGATCCCATCTGCGCCCTCCAGGCCGCCATGGAAGGATTCCAGGTCCTCACCGTCGAAGATGCCCTCCCCTACGCCGACCTCTTCATCACCTCCACCGGCAACCATCACATCATCACCGCCGACCACATGGCCAAAATGAAGGACAAGGCCATCGTCGGTAACATCGGCCACTTCGATAACGAGATCGACATGGCCGGCCTGAAGAAGACCAAGGGCATCAAGAAAACCAACATCAAGCCGCAATACGATATGTGGACTTACCCCGATGGCCACAGCGTTCTGATCCTGGCCGAAGGCCGCCTGCTCAACCTCGGCTGCGCCACCGGCCATCCCAGCTTCGTCATGAGCAACAGCTTTACCAACCAGACCATCGCCCAGATCGAGTTGGCCACCAACACGTCCAAATATGAAAAGAAGGTTTACGTATTACCGAAGCACTTGGACGAAAAGGTGGCGAGACTGCACCTGGCCAAGATCGGTGTGAAGCTGACGAAATTAACCAAGGATCAGGCCGATTACATCGGCGTGCCGGTGGATGGGCCGTATAAGGGGGAGAATTATAGATACTAGGATCATTTATAAGCATTTATATACTATGATGTTATGTATAGTGTATTCTATACCACTATCTATAACACATACTTAATCCACTTGACGGGCCGTAATGTGATGGGTAGGCTATTGGCATGGCTACAAAGATCTCAGAAACCGCGATCGGTTATGTGGAAGGAAGAAACGGGCGGTTCGGTCGGAACCCATTTTATTCGTTGGAACTGCCGCTGTCTCAATGTAGTGAACTCGATACGCTGCTAGGACAAAGCGATGCCGATGCTCGAAGGACCACGACATTGGTTGCCAGTTATCATCAGCCGGATCGTCTTCGCCTCAAGCAGGATGACGCTCCAGCCTATGAAGCTAGCTTGGCGCCGACCTATGTTCGCGGCGACATGCTGCGCGTACAAGGCAAGGAAAATGTGAGCTGCAATCTCGCGGTGTCCGCCAAATTTGGAGTGCCCGCGCTGCGCCAGCAATTGAACACTGCGGCCGACCGGGCGAGTGAGTTCGTCCTGATGCGCGTTCCTACCCGCAACCGGGATGTTGTGGAATTTGTGCCCGACATTGATCTCCCCGGAACCTATCTAAGTGCCAACCCCGAAGTGGTTGCCGGCACATTGGCCGCCGCCGCGATTCTCGGGCCGGAGGATTTCAGCGATTGGGAGAAAAAGAGTCAATCCAAATGAGCCGGCTGCAACAAGGCGCCGTCGTTTGGGCCAGTCTGCCCCCACCCGCGGGGCGCCGTCCTGTGGTCATCCTCACTCGCGACACGGCGATCCGTCACCTCAACGCCTTGACGGTTGCTCCCGTGACTCGAACGATCCGTCGGCTTCCCACAGAGGTGATTCTCGAACCCGTCGATGGCGTCCCCACCATCTGTGCGGTGACTCTGGATAACATCTTCACGATCCAACGAACCGCGCTGGCTGAGGTTATTGCGGTACTTAGCCGGGATAAACTCTTGCGGATATTTAAGGCGGTGCGCCTGGCTTTTGACATGCCGTGAGATTCTGCTTCGAACTAATCGCTACCCGCCGCCGCGAAAATCGCCGCCGCGTTCGCGGTGCGGGGGAGGAAATAGGATTTGAATCGTGTCATGTACTCTCAAAATAGCGACCTCCCGGGGCGAATTACAGGTTAACCGCGCCGCCGCCGCCGACTTCGACGCGGTTTACGCTATCATCGCCGAGGCCGCGGCCTGGCTCCAATCGCGCGATATCTCCCAATGGAACTGGTTCCTCACCGACCCGGGCAAGGACTTGATTCGCCATCGAATCGAAACGGCCGAGACATATCTTGTCCTCGATCCACACGCCCAGCCCGTGGCCACGTTCACCGTTCAATGGGATGACGAAATGATCTGGGGACCGCGCGGCAAGGACGGCACGGCTGGATATGTCCACGGCCTGGCCGTCCGTCGCCGCGCCGCCGGGATCGGCCTGGGGCTGCAAATGCTCGAATGGTCGTCAAACCTGATCGCCCAAGAATCTCGCCGCCTGATCCGTCTCGATTGCATGGCCAAAAACGAGTCGTTGTGCAATTACTATCGCCGCGCCGGCTTCACCGACGCCGGCATCAATGACGCCCTCAGCATCGGCGCTTCCCAGCAGATCTTCATACAACTGTTCGAGAGGCCGATCCGTTCTGTGTCCTCGATACCTCAGAGTTGACTAAAAGATCATTGCCCGTTATTCCCCTCGCGTTTTACGGAGATAATCCTCATGGCGAAGACGAAGGCGAAATCGAAACCCAAAGTGGCCAAAGCCAAGATTACCAAAGCCCCCATCTCCCCGCAGCGTCTTACAGAGTTCGCCTGGGGCTTCGCCCCCATGCTGATAATTCATGCCGCAATCAAGAACCGCGTGTTCGACGTTCTCAACGCGGGGCCAAAAACCCTCGAAGAGATCGCCGCCGCCACGCAAAGTTCCCAGCGGGGATTGCGCGCGCTGCTGGAGGCCCTGGTGGGATTCGGCATCCTCCATCGCCGCCGGAATCGCTTCAGCCTTGCCCCCGATACCGCCGCCTTCATGGTCTCCACCAAACCCGGATATCTCGGCGGTGTGGTCCAGCATTTCGCCGCGCAGCTTCTGGACAACTGGCGGCAACTGCCCGAGATCGTCCGCACCGGCAATCCCGCCACCATGGTGGATCACGAAGACCAGGGCGCCGAATTCTTCAGCAGATTCGTCGAAGACCTTTTCAACCTCAATTTCGCCGCCGCGGCGGCCCTGGCCGACGACCTGGCCAAACGTCTCCCGGCCCACGACGGAAATTTGAAAATTCTCGACATCGCCGCCGGCTCCGGCGTCTGGGGCTTCGCCCTGGCCAAGCGCATCCCCCAGGCACATATCACGGCCCTTGATTTCGCCAAGGTGCTTCCCGTCACCCGTCGCGTCGCCGAGCGCCACCAGCTCGCGGGCCGCCTCAGCACCATTGAGGGCGACATGCAGCACGTCGATTTCGGCCGGGGATTTCACGTCGCGACGCTCGGCCACATCCTCCACAGCGAAGGCCAGACCAAATCCCGTCACGTCTTGAAAAAGGTTTACGACGCCCTGGCGCCCGGCGGCATTATCGCCATCGCCGAGTTTGTCCCCAACGACGACCGCAACGGTCCCGCCTATCCGCTCCTGTTCGCCGTCAACATGCTCGTTCACACCGAAGACGGCGACACGTTCACGTTCAAACAAATGACCGGCTGGCTGAAAGAGATCGGATTCCGGAAAATTCGCCGGGTCGAGGTTCCCGCCCCGTCGCCCATCCTCGTGGCGGTGAGGCCGTAAGAAGCAAAACCCGAAGCCCGAAACCAGAATGACGAAGCGGTCTTCGTTTCGGATTTCGGTCATTCGAATTTGATTCGTCATTCGGATTTCGAGCTTCGGGTTTCCCCGGCAGACTTCGCCTGCTATAATATCGCTCACTTATATGGGACCCCATACATCCGACCCCGCCATCCAGACGGTCCTCGACTGCATCCGCCGGATCGTCCGCGCCCTGCGCCTTTTTGACCGCCAGGCCGAAAAACGCTTCGGACTCAGCGGCGCGCAGGTATTCGTTCTCCAAAAGCTCGGCGACGGCAGGGCGATATCCATCAACGAGCTGGCCGGGCGCACCCACACGCATCAAAGCTCCGTCTCCGTCGTCGTCCGGAAGCTGGTTGACCGCCGGCTCGTTCAGCGGTCTTCCTGCTCCAAAGACGCCCGCCGCGTCGAACTGTCGCTCACCCGGCGCGGGTGGCGCCTGCTGCGTTCGGCGCCGCCTTCCGCACAGGATCGGCTCATCGCTTCGCTCGCCGCTCTTTCAAAAATCCGCCGCAGGCGGCTGGGCGCGCTGCTGTCGGAACTGATCCGGAAGACCGGCATCGAACGTGAGCCGCCGGCGCTGTTTTTCGAGGACCAACCTCCGCGGCAGCGCGGGGCGCACGCAAAAATATGACCGACAACGACAATCACCATCATCCTGTCGAGCAAGCCGGCACCACCGATGCCCTGCCTCTGTCGCCGTCGCTGGGTCCGGCGCTGCAAGCGGCCCGCGTGCCGTTCCGCAGCTCGCTGGTGGATCGCCGCGTGTTGTTCATTTCGCTGCTCAGCATCCCGCTGGCCGTCATCGCCGCCTTCGTTGCCAAAGCGCTCGTCGTCCTGATCGGCACGATCACCGGCGTCAGCTTCTTCGGCCGTTTTTCGCCCGTCCTCACCGCTCCGGTGGGCAACCATCTTGGCTGGTGGATCGTCCTGATTCCGGTGGCGGGGGGGATCATCGTCGGACTCATGGCCCGCTACGGTTCGGCAGGCATCCGGGGCCATGGAATCCCCGAAGCGATGGAACGCGTCCTCCTGCACCAAAGCCGCGTGCCCGCACGCCTCACCTTCCTCAAGCCGTTGTCCGCCGCCATCGCCATCGGCACCGGCGGCCCCTTCGGCGCCGAAGGCCCGATCATCGCCACCGGCGGCGCGATCGGCTCTCTCATCGGCCAGATCCTTCGCATCACCGCGATCGAGCGTAAAACCCTTTTGGCCGCCGGCGCCGCCGCCGGAATGGCCGGCATCTTCGGCACCCCCGTCGCCGCCGTGCTCCTGGCCGTGGAATTGCTCCTGTTCGAATTCCGGCCCCGATCCTTCATTCCGGTCGCGCTGGCCGGCACCGTTGCCACGGGAACGCGCTTCACCCTTCACATGCCCTATCCCGTGTTTCAATTGCCCGCCCTGGCGCAGCCTTCGCTTGCTGCCATGGCGCTCTACCTGCTCATCGGGGCCATTGTGGGCGTCGCTTCCGTCGGCGTCACCCGCGCCGTCTACGCCATCGAAGACCTGTTCGCCAAACTCCCCATTCATTGGATGTGGTGGCCCGCCATCGGCGCGATTCCGGTCGGAATCATCGGCCATTTCGCGCCGCGCACCCTCGGCGTTGGATACGAAAACATCAGCGACATCCTCATGTCGCGTCTGACGCTCTGGGTCGCCGCAACGTTGTGCCTCCTGAAATTCATCTCCTGGTCGATCGCGCTGGGAAGCGGAACTTCCGGTGGAACGCTGGCGCCGCTGTTCACCATCGGTGGGGGGCTGGGCATGGTCCTGGGCGCCGCGGCGGCACGAATCTTCCCCTTCGCCAACGTCGATCCGCATATCGCCGCCCTGATTGGAATGGCCGCCCTGTTCGCCGGCGCCTCGCGCGGACTGCTCACCTCCGCCGTCTTCGCCTACGAAACCACCCTTCAGCCTCTGGGTTTGCTCCCGCTGCTCGGCGGCTGCACGGCCGCCTACTTCGTCTCCTGCCTTCTCATGCGCAATACCATCATGACCGAAAAGATCGCCCGCCGCGGCGTCGACGTACCCTCGGAATACCTGTCCGATCTCCTGGCATTCCTGAAAGTGTCCCAAGTCGCCACCTCCAAAGTCACCATTCTTTCCGCCGATGAAACGGTCCAATCGGTCCGTCATCGCCTGAGCGCGGGCCAGCCCGATTGGACCCACCAGGGCTATCCCGTCGCCGATGCCGATGGAAATCTGCTGGGCGTCCTGACCCTTCGCGAGTTTCACGACC
>JBEKXM010000119.1:0-9958 GCA_049512115.1 Tepidisphaeraceae bacterium
CTGCTCGCGCTTGAGCAGAGCCAGCTTGTCTTCCGGTGTCGCCTGAGCGAGGTAGTCGTCCACGCCGGCCTCCTTGGCAATGGCCGCCGCCGTCAGGGGATTGTCGCCGGTGATCATCACCGTCTTGATGCCCATCGCGCGGAATCGTTGGAAACGATCGGGCAATCCGCCTTTGACGATATCCTTCAGATAAATCACGCCAAGGACCTTGCCGGTGTTCGCGACCACCAGGGGCGTTCCCCCCAGGCGTGAAATGCGGTCAACCGCCTCTTCAATTTGCTTCGGAAACGCGCCGCCGACGAACTTCTTGACGGAATCGGCGGCGCCTTTGCGAATCTGTTGGCCGCTCATGTTCACGCCGCTCATGCGGGTCTGGGCCGTGAACGCGACGAACTCGGCGTGCGGAAGCTCATGAATCTCGCGCCCGCGAATTCCGTATTTCTCCTTGGCCAGCACCACGATGCTGCGGCCTTCGGGCGTTTCGTCGGCGAGGGAGGAAAGCTGCGCCGCATCCGCCAATTCCTGCTCATCCACGCCGGGCGCGGGGAAAAATTCCGTCGCCTGGCGATTGCCCAGCGTGATCGTTCCGGTCTTGTCCAGCAGAAGTACGTCCACGTCGCCGGCCGCTTCCACCGCCTTGCCGCTCATCGCCAATACGTTGTGCTGCACCATGCGGTCGATGCCGGCGATGCCGATCGCGCTTAGCAACCCGCCGATCGTCGTCGGGATCAGGCACACCAGCAGAGACACCAGCACCGTCACCGACGACGCCGCCAGCAGATGGACCTTCGCTTCATCCGAGACATAGGTGGAGGTATAGATCACGTACGGCTTGAGCGTGATGATCACGACCAGGAAAATGATCGTCAGCGCCGAAAGCAGAATGTTCAACGCGATCTCATTCGGCGTCTTCTGCCGCTTGGCGCCTTCGATCAGTCCGATCATGCGATCCATGAAGCTCTCGCCGGGGTCGGCGGTGACGCGGACCTTGATCTGGTCGGACAGCACCGTCGTGCCGCCGGTGACGGCCGAGCGGTCGCCGCCCGCTTCGCGGATCACCGGCGCGGATTCGCCCGTGATCGCCGACTCGTTTACCGTCGCGGCGCCATCGATGATCTCGCCGTCGGCGGGGATCAGCTCATTGGCGCTGACCACAAACAAATCGCCTTTTCGAAACTGTTCGGAAGAGATTTCCTGGACCGAGCCGTTGGGCATCAGTTTATGACCCGTGGTCGTGGTGCGGCTCTTGCGCAGGGCGTCCGCCTGAGCCTTGCCGCGGCCTTCGGCCATCGCCTCGGCGAAGTTGGCGAACAAAGCGGTGAACCACAACCAGATGGCAATTTGCAGCACGAAGCCAAACGGTTCGCCGTGCGCCTGGGCGAAGAACATCTCCACGGTCGTCACGACCGCGCCGATCTCGGTCACAAACATCACCGGATTCTTCACCATGTGAAGCGGGTTGAGCTTCTTGAAGCTTTCCCCGATCGCGGGGATGACGATCTCAGGGTCGAACAGCGACCGCTTGCGCGCGCTAAGCGTTGCTTCGCTCCGGGGTGCGTGATGCGGGGGTTGAATCATCGTTGTCATAATGCTCCTCAATCAATATCAATCACGGTTGTTTCTCTAATTTCAAAACGTTCGCTCATGGCGGCTCTCGTTAGAAAAGCGGTCCTCCGCCGTGCATGAGAAAGTGCTCAACGATCGGTCCCAGCGCCAGCGCCGGGAGGAACGTCAACGCGCCGACGATCAGGATCGTGCTCACCAGCAGCACCACGAAAGTGACGCCGCTCACGGGGAAACTCCCGGAACTTACCGGGATCAACTTCTTCTTTGCCAGATTGCCCGCCAGCGCGATGACCGGAACGATCATGATGAAACGTCCCAGCAGCGTATCCATGCCGAGCGAGACGTTGTAGTGGGGATCGCCGTTGGACGGGTTGCCGGTCAATCCGGCAAAGGCGCTGCCGTTGTTGCCGCAGCAGGAGCTGTAGGCGTAGAGAATCTCGCTGAAGCCATGTGGCCCGCCGTTATTGGTGCCGGCTTGTCCCCAGGGAGTCACGCACGCCCAGGCGGTGAGGCCCAGGATGCTGAAAGTCAGGATCAGGATTGCCAGCGACGCCGCCTTCATGTCGTAGGATTCGATTTTCTTCCCCAGGTATTCCGGCGTTCGTCCGACCATCAGCCCGGCGATGAAAATGGCGACCACGATGAACACCAGCATTCCGTACAAGCCGGCGCCGACGCCGCCAAAGATGATCTCGCCCAGCTCGATATTCAGCAGCGGCACCATTCCTCCCAGCGGCGTGTAGCTGTCGTGCATGCTGTTGACCGCGCCGCAGGAGGCGTCGGTCGTGATGGTGGCGAACAGAGCCGAGTTCATGATCCCGAATCGCACTTCCTTGCCCTCGTAGTTACCCACGTGGGCGATTCCCATATCATCCATGTGCGGATTGCCCCGGGCCTCCGACCACCAGCAGACGAGGAAAAATCCGAAGAACACCACCGCCATCGAGGCCCAAACCGCCCAGCCGTGCCCCTGGTTTTTCACCATCCTGCCCAGGTAATAAGTCAGCGCGCTGGGAATCGCGAAGATCGAAAGAATCTGGATGAAGTTGCTCAGCGGGGTGGGATTCTCAAGTGGATGAGCCGCGTTGGCGTTGTAATACCCGCCGCCGTTGGTCCCGAGCATTTTGATGGCAATCTGCGATGCCACCGGACCCTGAATGATGGTCTGGGCGTTTGGGGTTCCCTGCGCCGCGCCGCTCTGATCCAGCACGGTCACGTTGCTGGTCGGCCGGAAGTTGTCGATCATCCCCTGGGAAACCAGAAACAGCGCATAAACGATGCAAATCGGAATCAGCAGGTAGAGGTGGATGCGGACCAGGTCCACCCAGAAATTGCCGATGGTTTTCGCCTTGTCCCTGGCAAGCCCGCGCACAAACGCGGCCGCGATGGCGATGCCGACCGCCGCCGACCAGAAGTTATGCGATGCCAACCCCACCATCTGCGAGAAATACGACATCGTGTTCTCGCCGCTGTAGTTCTGCCAGTTGGTATTGGTCGTAAAGCTTGCGGCCGTATTGAACGAAAGGGCCGCGTTGAGATCCGTCTTGTCCGAAAGCGCGTCCACGGACTGATGCCAGGGGAGATGTCCCTGCAGCCGCAGGACGCCGTATGTGAATGCCATCGTGATCATGCTGAACATCAGCATTGCGACGGCATATTGCTTCCAGTCGTGCTCCTTCCGTGGATTCACCCCGAGCAGCTTGTAGATCAGCCGCTCGATCGGCCGCAGCGCGGGATCGAGGAATGTCTTCCCGTTCACGTCCAGAACGTGATACAGATAGACGCCCAGCGGCTTGGTAATCGCCAGCAGCACGGCGACATAGAGCAATGATTGAATCCAACCTGATGCAGTCATATTAAACCCTCTTAAGCCTCGTTCCGTTTACTCGACCGCTTCGCCCGCGGGTCAATTCCGGTCCGCCAAGACCGAATTTCCCGCCTGCATTTTTCAGCTAGAATTTCTCCGGGCGAATGAGCGATACGAACAGATAAACGATCAAACCCACTGACACGATTCCAACAATGATGTTTTCCATCGCCAAATCTCCGTTAGTTCAAAGTTTCCCGCAGGCGTACACGTACAGCACGCTGACCGCGAAGAACGCGACTGTCATACCGATATAAAGAACGTCCATCATGAGTGGTTTCCTTTGTTCATTAGCGTCTGTTGAGTTGGTTCCGCGTGATTCATTTCGCGCTGGGCGCAGATTTCGTCCAGATACTTCTCCTGCTCGCCAAGCTCCACGTCCGCAACGTCGGCGGCGTCCGCGGCCAGTTCGTCCAGCCGCCGCAGGTTGTGGCTCGCCAGTTCGCGGCCGGCGGGTGAAATGGCCGCCTTCTGATAGAAGCTTTTGGCCGCCCCGCGGTTTCCTTCGGCTTCGAAGACCGCGCCCAGAAGATTGAAATACGACGGCTCGCCCCAAGCCTTTCTGAACAGAACGTTGAGCACGTGTTCGGTGAAATGAATGTCCTGGTTCCAGATGGCCCGCCGAATCCGCCACAGCGACGGGCTGAGCTTTGGATTGGCACGGGGCGCATCGGCAACGGCGGCCTGGGCCTCGTTCTCGGCGTCGGCCTGATCTTCCAACGCGGCCGCGACGCTCAGGCGCAAATCTTCCGGCGTGGTCGGCTTTTCCAGGAAATCCGACGCCCCCAGCCGCATCGCTTTCACCACCACCGGCACGCGACCGTGCGCCGTCAGCACGATCACGCGCGGACGCTGCTGGGGTGGTTTCTGGTTCAGGTGTTCCAGCACTGTCATGCCGTTGCTCCGTTGCATCCACAAATCCAGCAGCACCAGCGCTGGCATCTCGCGCTCGATGGACGCGATCGCTTCCTCGCCGTCGGCCGCCTCGCGCACCACGAATCCATCCGTCTCCAGCGCCGAGCGCAGCATGAGCCGGATATTCTGCTCATCGTCCACCACGAGAATGGTTTTTGGGGCGGTTGTCATGGCATCAGTTGTGGGATTCCGGCAGCTTTGCGAACCAGACGTCCTCGGCCTCGTCGCCAAGCACGACCGCCTGCGAGCTGCGGCCGTACCGCCGCAACTCCAGCAATCGCCGCAGATTCGTCCGCGCCGGTTGGTAATGCTCGTCGGCGGTGATGGACTTGTCGTAGCATTTCTGCGCCAGCCGCCATTTGCCCTGCGCCTCGTACAACACGCCCAGCAGGTTGAAATACTCGGCCGACTGCTGGTCCTTGCGGTCGGCGGCCTTCATCAGCAACGACATGGCGGTTTCGTATTCGGCCAGACGCAGCAGCTTGCGGATGCGCGACAGAACCAACTCGTAACCGCCGGGAACGTCCACCACCACGTCGGGCGGAGAATCAAGCTCCGGCTCGTCCAGCACGCTCTTGACCGCCTGGCGAAGCTCGCGCGGCGAGATCGGCTTCTCCAGGAAATCCAGCGCGCCCAGCCGCGTCGCCTTCACCGCCGCCGGAATCGACCCGTAGGCCGTCAGGATGATCACGCGCGGACGCACAACACCCGCCGCCAGCGTTTTCATCTGCTCCAGCACCGCCATTCCATCCAGCACCGGCATGTTCAGGTCCAGTACCATCAGGTCCGGCGTGTTGGTCTTGATCGCCTCCAGCGCCTCGCGGCCGTTGCTGGCTTCGGTGACGGCATAGCCGTCGGATTCCAGCGTGGTGCGGAGCATCAGGCGGATGCCGCTTTCGTCATCCGTGATTAGGATTGATGCTGGTTTCATATTTCACCTCGGATGGCGCGCCGCCGGTTTCCCGCCGCTCTTCCTCGTCGGCGCGCTGTAACGTGAAGCTGAATCGGCTCCCCTCGCCGGGCTTGCTTTGGACCGCGATCGTGCCGCCGTGGGCATCGACGATCTCCTTGGCGATCGCCAGCCCCAGGCCGGCGCCGCTCGGCTGGTTCTCACGCGGGACTCGATAAAACCGCTCGAAAATGCGGCCCAGATATTCGGCCTCAATCCCGATCCCCGTGTCTTCCACGATGAAGCGGACGTATTTGTCCAGCGGCTCGGCGCTGATTCGCACCTTCCCGCCGGGCGGCGTGAATTTCAACGCGTTGCTCAGCAAATTGGAAAAAACGTGCCCGATCCGGGCCGGATCGGCCAACACCGGCGGTGTTTCCACCGGCACTTCCACTTCCAGGTCCAGCCCCTTGTCGTGAAAAGCCGTCTCCAGCGGCGTCACCGCATCCGACACCAGCCGCTCCGACGGCTCGGACTGCAAATCCAGCTTCACCCGCCCGGATTCCAGACGACCCATGTCCAGAAGGTCTTCGATGATCTTCTGAAGCCGATCGGCGTCGTCGCGCGCGGCCATCAGCAATTCGGTCTGCTTGCCGTTCAGCGAGCCCACCCGCTCTTCCAGCAGCAGATGCGATGCCATCCGGATCGACGTCAGCGGCGTCTTCAGTTCGTGCGAGACGACCGACAGCAGTCCGCTCTTCATTTCATCCAGGCGCCGCAGGTTGGTCACGTCCCCGAGCACCAGCGTCACGCCCAGCAGTCGCTGGCCGGCATCCATGATCGGCACCGCCTGCGGCAGGAAAAACCGAAGCTGTCCCCCCGCGTCGTAAACCTCGATCGCCGATTCGTACCCCTTCGGCTGCGATGGTTTGCCGTCGCGCGAAACCTGCTGGTACAACTCGCCCAATCGCTGGTCCCGAAGCTGAAGCACCGACTGATCGGGATACAGCATGAACAATTTCTGCGCCGTCTGGTTGGAAAGTTCCACGATGCCGCTGGGATTCACCACCGCGATGGCATCCGGCAGGCTGTCGATCGCAAGCTGCGTGGTCCGCTGGATGCGCAACAGCTTGGCGCGGTCGCTCCGCCGGAACTCGCGCAGCTTTGCCGCCATCGAGTTGAACGCTTCCGCCAGCTTGTGCAACTCGTCCCGCGATTTCACCTGCACCACCTGGTCCAGGTTCCCCGCGGCGATCTCCTCCAGCGATCGCGTCAGCGTTCCCAGCGGACGCAGGATGGCCCGGCTCATCAGCAGAATGAACACCAACGCCAGACCCACGCCGATCACCGCCAGACGGATGATTAATTGCGTGGCGCTGTCCGACCTTGCCTTGATGCGGCCTTCGAGCGGCTGCATGTTTCGGAAGTTCAAGTCGATTATGTTTTGGGCCAGGGATTTGACGATCGGCGAACTGCGCTGAACGGACGCCATTGCCGCCCGGCGGTCGGCAAGGCTCGTCCGTCCGTCCAGCAGCCGCGTCAGGGCATCCCGATAACTATCGTTCGTCGATTTCGCCGTGCGCTCGCCGCTGTGCGTATTGATCTCGTATCCCGACCAGCGCCGAGTCAAGTCGGAGGCGTATTGATCCTCCTCCGGATGCAGCGTGATATTGTGGTTCTCGGCATCACAGTTGTCGTCGAACGTTTTCAACGGCTTTTCGGCCGCGGCGTTGGCGGCGGCGAGGTCCGCCTTCGTTGGCTGGCCGTTGTCGCCCGAAACGCTCTGGGCGATCCCGTTCAGCGACTGCAGCGAATTGATCATGTTCTGGCCGTATTCAACGCTGCGCCAGTTCTCCGATAGAAAAGTATCGAGCCAGACCCGGTGCTGCTGGAGCACCGCCACCCCGAGGCTGCTGACCGCCAACAGGATCAGCAGCAACCCACCGAAGCCGAAGAAAAGTTTCTGCCGCAAGCCAAACATGGTTTATCTCCAATCTGACTGAGCGAATGGAATGCCACCGCCGTCGCCGCCCATGGCAGACGAAAAACGTGGCTTTTTTGGGGATTTGCGATAGTGGGCCGTGCAAAATGCATTGGCAGAACCCGGGTCATCCGCAAATTGCACGATCCGGCGATGGATCAGATCCCGTACTTCCGGCGTCTTCTGTACAACGTGGCCAGGTCGATCCCCAGGGTCTTTGCCGCCTCGTCGAGCGATTTGCTCCTGGCCAGCACCCGGCGAATGTGCATCTCTTCCAACTGGTCCAGAGAGATGGCATCGCCGATGCCGTCGGGCGACGATTTCCCGCCGGAGAACTCCGAAGGCAGATGTTGCATCGCCACCTGTTGGCCCTGGCATAAAAACGCGGCGCGCTCGACGACGTTGTGCAACTCCCGGACGTTGCCGGGCCATCGGTAGTTCTTCAGCGCCTCGATCGCCTCGGGAGAAAATCCCCCGATCGACTTGCCCCGCGCCAGTTCACCCAGAAATCGCTCCGCCAGCATCACCGTGTCCTCCGGCCGATCGCGCAGCGGGGGAAGGTCCACCTGAATCACCTTGATGCGATAGAGCAAATCCTCGCGGAATTCCCCGGCCGCCACCGCGGATTCCAGATCGACGTGCGTCGCCGTGATCACGCGCACGTCCGCCCGGCGCGTGCGCGCCTCGCCCACACGCTCGTATTCGTGGTCCTGAAGAAAACGCAGCAGCTTGGGCTGAAGCTCCAGCGGCAAATCGCCGATCTCGTCCAGCAGCAGCGTCCCGCCGTCCGAGGCCCCGATCCGGCCCAGGTTGTCCCGGATCGCGCCGGTGAATGCCCCCTTGGCGTGGCCGAAAAGCTCGCTCTCCAAAAGCTGCGGCGAAAGGGTCGGGCAGGAAATCGTCGCCATCGGCTTGTTGGCGCGATTGCTCCACGCGTGGATCGCACGGGCGAGAATCCCCTTGCCCGTGCCGCTTTCCCCACGGATCAGCACCGCCGTGTCGCTCGCCGCCACCTGCCGGCAAAGATTGATCGCCCGCTGCATCGCCGGCGAATTGCTCTTGAGCATCGGCTCGCCCTTGGATTGACCGACGATTTCCTCCAGCCCGGCGACCTGCTGCTCCAACGCCCGCAGCCGCGCCACACGCTCCACGACCAGCTTCACCTGGCCCGGGGTGAACGGCTTGGTGAGATAATCCGCCGCTCCACGCTTCATCGTTTCCACCGCCGTGTCGATCGAGCCATGCGCGGTAATCACGACAACCCGCATCCACGGGCTCTGCGCCAGCAATTCGGGAATGAGATTCAAACCCAGGTCCGCCCCCAGCCGAAGGTCCACGAACGCCAGGTCGAACGGCCTTTGCGTGGCCTCGGCCACGGCGTCGCGCGCGTTGCTCACCGCCGTCACGCGATGGCCGTCGATTTCCAGACCGATCGCCAGCGTCTTGCGGATGTTGATCTCGTCATCCACGATGAGAATGTTCAGCGATTGCGGGGAAACTTGGTCTTGCATGTGCCCGGACACTGGTTCGATCTCCAAAACATCATAAACTAAAAAGCCCCCGGATGGCCATCCGGGGGCATTCGAACATGAAAAGCGGTTTCGATGCCATCGTCGTGGGGGCTGGACCGGCCGGCTGCGCCGCCGCCTACGATCTGGCGGCGCATGGACGGCAGGTCCTGCTCCTGGACAAATGCGAATTCCCCCGGCTCAAGCCGTGCGCGGGAGCGCTGACGATCAAAACACTGAACGCCCTGCGGTTTGACGCGGCGCCCGTGATACGCCGCGTTTGCCGGGAAATGAAACTCTCGCTGGGGGAAGCGGGCAAAATTCTCACCAACGATCGCCCCATCGCCGTCATGACCGTCCGTGAGGAATTCGATCAGTTTTGTCTGAATCAGTGTGCCGCCCGCGGCGCGGATTTCAGGGCCGCTCACCGCCTCACCGCCCTTGCCCGCGATGGCGAAGATTGGATCGTTTCCACGAATCACGGAACGTTCCGCGGCAGATTCCTCATCGGCGCCGATGGCGCCAACAGCCAGGTGCGAAAGCTGCTGTCCCGCACAAATCCGCTTCGGTTTGGCCTGGCGTTGGAAACGTGCGTCGCCGTCGATCGGCCCGGCGACTGGCCGATGGAATTCGATTTCGCCGCCGTCGATCGCGGATACGGCTGGGTCTTTCCCAAGGACGATCATCTGAACGTCGGCCTGTACAGCCTGAATCCGACGATCCCGCACGCGGCCCAAAAGTTGGCCGCCTTCGTCGCCGCCAAAACCGGCCGCACGATCTCGCGCCCGATCCACGGCCACAGGATTCCCCACGATGGACGCCGCGCACGCTTCGCCTGGAGCAATGCCTGCCTGATCGGCGACGCGGCGGGGCTGATCGATCCGCTCCTGGGCGAGGGAATCTACAACGCCATCCGCAGCGGCCAGCTCGCCGCCCGGGCAATTATCCACGGCAATGGCTCGGGACGAACGGATTTTGCCGGCGAAATCGACGAGGTCAGACGCGATCTGGCCAGCTACGATTCGGACACTCGCCGTTTCTATTCCAACATCCGCCGCGGCTATCGCCGTCTGATGCGCTTTCCGGTTAGCCGCGTCCTGATCAACGGATTTTCCCTCGGCCTGCCCATCATCCGCATCAAGCGAAGAACCCTCGCTCTTCTGTTTCCTCAGTCGGCCCGCAGAAATGACAACTGGAGTGCGTGACTGAAACGGCGGGGGCGGATGGATGAA
>JBEKXM010000120.1:0-9944 GCA_049512115.1 Tepidisphaeraceae bacterium
GATGGTGCGGACCTGACGCGGCGGGGGGGATGTCGATTGCGGTTTGTCCATTCTCGGCTCGTTGCCGCGGGTGACGATGAACATCGAACCCGGCATCGGTTTCCACGGCACGGGGATTTCGATGAACCCCTCGGTCCCGCAGAGATATGCGGCGTTATCCGCGTGCGCGCACATGCCGCAGGTGAAGCTGGAGATGATGCCGTTGGGAAACAGCAGCGTTCCCGCCGCCAGTTCGTCAACGCCGGAGTCGTGGAATCTGGCGACGGCATGAACGGCGGCAGGCTCGGCGCCGGCGAAGAGGCGGGCGAAGTTGATGCAATAGCATCCGATGTCCATCAGCCCGCCGCCGCCCAACTCGCGGACGAACCGCACATTGCCTTCGGTTTTGCGCGTGCGAAAGCAAAAGCTCGTGCGGATGAGCCGGAGCTGCCCGATCGCGCCCGATTGAACCGCCTCCTTCACCGCCAGGGTTTGCGGATGGGAACGGTACATGAACGCCTCGGCCAGAACGCGCCCGGATTTCTCGGCCGCGTGGAACATCCGCTCGGCCTCGGCGGCGTTCATGGCCAGCGGCTTTTCGCACAGCACGTGTTTGCCCGCCTCCAGCGCGCGAATCGTCCAATCGGCATGGAGCGAATTCGGCAAGGAGTTGTAAACCGCGTCGATTTCCGGATCGGCGATCAGCGCATCGTAGCTGCCCAGGGCGCGCCCAACGTCATGCGTTTTGGCGAATGCCCGGGCGGTTTGCGGATCGCGCGATCCGACCGCCGCCGCCAGCCCGCGCCGGCTGCCCTTCAACCCCGCCGTGAACTGCCCGGCTATGTTTCCCGTTCCCAGGATTCCCCAGCGTAGTTTACCTGACATGACGGAAGAATACGCCCATCCAGCCAAGCGCGCCAAGGTTTAACTTGACGCAGACCGCAATTCGTGACCAGAATATCGCCAGTGTTTCGCTACCCGGCCATTTTCCTGCTCAATGTCTTCCTGGTGATCGGGCCGGGCTTTTTCGATCGTCTGCACGTGGCCCAGGTAAATTGGGCGCTGGCGCATCTTCCGACGCCGAAGATCGCAACCCATTCTCCTCTGACGCGCTTGCCGGTCCGTCCGCCCGTGCACGATCCGTCCACTTGCGCGATCTGCATTGCCCTGCATGCGCCGATGGCGATGCAGATTTGGTCCGCGCCGTCGGTCGCGCCCGTCGCGCGGGTTGGATTTGTTTGCGATGACTCTCGACTGGCGTTTGTCCCCATCGGCATCTCTGTCGAGCACTGTCGCGGTCCTCCGGCCGCCTGAGGTTTCCCGCTCTCGTTTTTCTTTTTTCTTGGAAACTGGTCAGCCGCTGCCGACCCGTCCCTCTTTGGCGCGGGCAAGCGGCCTTTTGAGGAGCCTGGCATGGGATTGCTGATTCACAAGCTGAAAAAAACCTTCGTCGCGCCGGATGGCAGCAGCGTGCCGGTGATCGACCTTCCCGAACTTTACATCGCCGACGGCGAGCAAGTCGCCCTCATCGGCACCAGCGGTTCGGGCAAGACGACCCTGCTGCACATGATCGCCGGCATTCTCGCCCCCGACAGCGGCAACGTGGTCTTCGGATACGATCCGCAAAAACCCGATTCCAATGAGCCGATCGATCTGACCATATTGTCCGAAGCCCAGCGGGACGTCTTCCGCGGCCGGAACATCGGGTACATCTTCCAGACCCATCATCTTCTGCCCGGATTCACCGCGTTGGAGAACGTGCTGCTGGGCATGAGCTTCACCGGGCGGGCCCACGACCGGCGATGGGCACAGCATCTTCTGGCCGAAGTCGGCCTGAGCGATCGCCTGAATTATAAGCCGCAGAAGCTGTCCGTCGGCCAACAGCAGCGCGTCGCGGTGGCGCGGGCGCTGGCGAATCGTCCGAAACTGGTGTTGGCCGACGAGCCCACCGGCGCGCTCGACGCCAACAACGCGCAGCAGGTCTTGGAGCTGATTCGCAAACTGTGCACCGAAGTCGGCTCGTCGCTGTTGCTGGTGAGTCACGACCTCAACATCGCGCGTCAGCTTCCACGTGTTCTCACGCTCACGGAGATCAATCAAACGAACGCCCACGGCGCGGAAGGCAAAGCCTCCGCTCCCGCCGTGGGGTCCCTGAGGTAACCAAACATGAATTATTTCCAACTCGTCCTGAAACAAATGCGCCAACGCGCATTATCCACCTGGCTGACGATGCTCTCCGTCACATTGGGCGTCGGCCTGGCCGTCGCCATCATGATTCTTGGCCGAGAGAGCCAATCGCTTTTCGGCCAAAACGATTACGGTTTCGACGCCATCATCGGAAAAAAAGGCTCGAAGCTGCAACTGGTGCTCAACACGATCTATCATCTGGACGTAAGCCCCGGCAACATTCCTTACGACCAATACACCCGGCTGCTGGACCCCCATTTCCCCAAGGGTATGCCCCTGCCGGCGGATAATTATTTCAAATACGTCAAGATCGCCGAGCCCACCGTTGTCGGCGATACGCTGAACGGCCAATACCGCATCGTCGGCGTGCGGACGAGTTTCTTCGGATTCGACGAACATGGTGATCCGATGAAACCGGACGACGTGATCGACTATCGTCCGGGGAAGAAACTCGAGATTGCCGACGGCCACGTCTTCGCGTTCAATAAATTCGAGGCGGTCGTCGGCAGCGACATCCCGCGCTTGACCGGTAACGGCGTCGGCACGACGCTTCAGGCGACCCACACACCCGCCTCCCCCGGCCACCCGGCGGACATTCACATGCAGCAATGGACGGTTGTCGGTGTGCTCGCCCCAACCCATACGGCCATCGACCGGGTCGTGTACATTCCCCTGCTGAGTTTTTACACCATCGCCGAGCATGGTGCCGGTTTGATCGCACAGGCCAAGCTTCGCCAGGGCGAAGCGCCGCCTGAAGTCGATCCCGACTCCGATGCCGACCACCCTCATCTTCCCGACGCCAACGGCATGGAACATTTCAGCAATTACAACTTTGACACCAAGGATCAGACCATCCACCTGAACCTCGAAAAGCTTCCTCCGGAAGTTTGGGCCATATCGGCCATCCTCGTTCAATCCCGAGGCGGAGATACGGAACAGGCGCTGGAATATGCTCTAAACAACGGCACCGACGTCATGGCCGTCAACCCCGCCTCGGTCATGCGCGAATTCTTCGATACCTTTCTGAAGCCCATGCGATGGCTTCTGCTGCTGATTTGCTCGCTGGTGACCGTCGTCGCGGCCGTGGGAATCCTCGTCAGCATCTATAACTCGGTTTCCGCCCGATTGAAGGAAATCGCCATCATCCGGGCCTTGGGTGCAACGCGCACAACCGTCCTGACGTTGATCTGCATCGAGGCCGGCCTGGTCGCGCTCTTCGGATCGGTTCTGGGCCTCCTCGCCGGCCACGGCGTCAACGCCCTGGGCGCCTGGTATATGTCCCACAATTACGGAGAAGTCCTCGGCTACGACTACGTCGAACTGTTTTTCGAGGCGGGTTACATCCTCGCCGTCCTCGTCCTGGCGATCATCGCCGGCCTCGTGCCCGCCATGAAGGCCTATCGCACCCCCGTGGCCACGAATCTGGTGGCCACATGATCCGTTCCTGGCGAACATACGCGCTGATCGCCACCGCGCTATTCCTGTTCGGGTATCCAATCTACATTTACACGGATGCCCTGATCACCGGCGGCATCACCCGCCGCGGCGATCTGCTCGTCGTCGATCTCAAAGCCCTGAGCAGCTTCGAGATAGACCAGGACACCGGCACCACGCAGGACATCCCGCTTCGCTATCGCCAGCTCGATGGCAAGCGCGTCCTCCTGGTCGGCCAGATGTGGGATCCCTACGTCGCCGATGGCCAAATCCGCATCTTCACGCTCGTCTATTCCATTTCCAACTGCTGTTTCAACGGCCCGCCGAAGGTCCAGCATTTCATTCAGGCCACGGTCCCCGCCGGCCAGGCCGTGGAGTATTCGAGCGATTTCGTCGACGTCACCGGCACCCTGCACGTGGGAGTGCAGGCTGCCGAAGGACACGTGCAGAGCGTGTACCGGATTGACGTGGAGAAGGTGAAGCGGGATTGATTATGGCATGGGCGTCCCGCCCATGATCTCTTTCCACGGACGTGGGACGTGTAATAGGAATCAATTTGCTCTGCTGAAATCCCGCAGCCGCCTTCCTCTTTTCCCCCTCCCCATGTACTCAGGGGGAGGGCAGGGGTGGGGGTTCTTGCCTGTATTCCGCAGGATTTCATCAGAGCAGAACCAAACGCGTCGCGGCATCGCTCCCGATTGTTCACCGCGGAGCACGCGGAGAAATACATTTTTGCCACAGATGGAAAGGCAGATGAACACGGATGTAGTCATTCATTCCCTATCTAGCTGTCTCCCTGTTTCATGGCCCATGCTCGCGTTCGATAAGCTGGCGGATTCTTGGGATAAAACTCTGATCGAAGCTACCATCCTTGCAGTCGAGCGGGCAGTCCGCCGCCACCGCAAAGACAGCGGTATGTATCATCTCTGTATGTGGTTCGTCACCTGGCTCGGCGAACTCTTGCAGCGTTCCCGCGTGTTTCGCCTTTTGAATGGCGAACCATCGGAACATGAAGCTGAAGGAGGTGTCTTCAGCTTCTTCTTGATCTTCGGGAAATCGTGATTTGCACGTCGAGATCACGGAGAATGCCATCTGGTTCTGGTTGTTGTCCGTCACATAGAGGGTATTGGGTGGCAGGTCTTCAAGGCAACGCTCGGCGTCAGGGGGTATCTCTCGGCGTTCGCCCCTCAGCGCGCTCACGGCAACAGCCAGCAAGTCCATGAACAGGTCAACGGGAAGTGGCTTTTTGTTGACGCGCCGAATGAAATCGGCACCCAAGTCGCTCATGGAGAGAATTGTACTACGCCCAGCAGATTGTTGAAGGACCGTGAAAACCGAGTGGCTATAATCCGCCGTGTACACCCAGGCCGAAATACGGGAATGAAACCGAGATATGAAACCCGCACGTGAGCGGTTTACCAAACGGGGTGAGAATCTTTCCCCAGCGCCCGATCAATCTTTTTCAGGGTTCTCATCGTCGGCGGATGTTTCCCAGACTCGATCCGCGACAGTGTTTCCTGGCGGATTCCCGCTCGCTTGGCGAGTTCCTGTTGAGTCAGCCCCGCGGACTTGCGGTCGGCGACGATCTCGCGGGCGATAGACGCAAGAATGAACGCCGCCGCGGGCCGGCGACCGGATCTCGCTTTAGAAACCATTAATCCTGCCCATCCCCGGTCCCCGTCAAAAAATTATTTCAAAAAAATCCCCGCTTTCCCAAAAACACGTCCAAAACCTTCACCTCCCGGCTATAAATATAGAGGGACCATTCGCGCCCAATCCCCATCTCGATATCCGTAGTACGAATTTCCGGGTTTCCTTTCTTCATCCGGTTATCGTGGCACCCAACCGCCTCAAAGAGAGGTTACCGCGAAGGAGCGAGTTTGCGCGAAGAATTATCAATCTGACTTCGCGAAACTTCGCGGGACCCGGCGTTTAATCGCCGGGACCCCCTTCGCCGCTTCGCGGTAATCTTTTGAGAAGAGCGCAAAAAAGACATCGAAGCTATGCAGACCCGAACCCCGCTCCCGTGGTCTTGCCCATCTTGACACGAGCCAAACGTCGCGCTGACGCTGACACAGTCGGCCCTGGCGCTATCAAAAACCGCGACTGTGTCAGCGCCCCCAAAAACCAGCCAAATTCGCAAAAATCCCGTTAGGACGTGCAACGAAAGTTAACCACAAGACGTTTCTAATCGCCAACTTGCACTTGCAACTTGCACTTGCAACTTCCTTTACGGCTGCGTATCGCTCTGCGGCGGCTGGATATTGATCGTCTGTTCCTTGCCGTCGAGGCGGATGACCTCCAACACCACCGGATCGGTCGGCCGATCCTTGCGGAAGTCCTGGTAATCCTTTTTGAATTCGTCAAGGGTTTCCACGGGCTTGCCGTTCATCTGGGTGATCAGGTCGAGCATTCCGAGATGCGCCGCCTGGGCCGCGGCCTGGGGGCGAAGCAGCGCCACCACGACCCCGGACGTTTTCGCCGTGATATGCCGGCGATAAGTATCTGTAAACGTCACTTCCCGCGCCACGAACCCCAGATCGCGGGCATAGAAACGCCGGACCTCCTGCGGTTCCCTTGGCCTGGTATCCAGCGTCAGCACGACATTTTTCGGCACGTCGCCCTTGTTGCGGATCACCGAAAAGGTCACCTTCGCACCGACGCTCATCCGTTGAATATACCGGGTCACGATCGCGGGCAGTTCGACGGGAAGATCCCCGCGATCGATCTGCTTGCCGTCGACCCGCGTGATCACGTCGAGCTTGCTCAGCCCGGCTTTGGCGGCGGGGGAATCGGGCACCACGTCGCCGACCTGCACGGCCGGCACGTTCTCTATCCCGAAATACTCCGCGTCCTCCTTCTCCAGGCCTTTCATTTCGCATCCGATCCAGGGGATGACGATCGGCTTGCTGGGGCTGGGGGAATTCTCGATGCTCGACGCAAATTCACTGGTGGGAATGAACATCCGCGGGGGATTGTTCAGCATGGGCAGATCGTCCGGGTTCTCGGGATTGTCCAGGATCGCCTCGCCCAGACTGCGCGCGTGGACCAATCCGATCGCGTGACCCTGCGCATCCAGCACGACGGCGCCCACGCCGGCGAGTTGCCCCGCCACCAGCAGTTGCGGCACCGGCCCGCGCAGCCGCGTGGACATGATCGCGGTCGTCACAATCGCCTTGTATCCGGCCCCCTTCGGCAACATCCCCACGGAATAGAGCGCCTCGCCGGTCCGCGGCGACGAATCCACGAATTTGATCGACTTCCATTTCTGCGGCGAATCGGGCCGCACGAACGCCAGGCTCGACCGCTCGTCCCGGCCCTGGAACGTGGCGTCGATTTCCGTCTCGTCCGCGGTCTCGCTCGGCACGACGATCTTGAATTTCTGCATCTGATCGTCCGGCACCAGCGCGGGCGTCACGATTCCGATCGGAAAAGCCACCAGCCCGTCATCGCTCACGATGACCCCGGCGGCCGTCAGTTCCTGCGAGCCCAGCTCGCTGGCCCAGGTGTATTTGACCGCGACCAGCGACGGCTTGACCAGGTCATACATCCGCCGGACCGTCGCCGCTTCATCCGCCGCTGCCAGCGAGTTTGAAAGTGCGAGCAACATCACGGTCATAAGGATTGGCAACCGCCAATTGATTCGTCCGTTCCGTCGAAAATGTCCGATGCCATTCATATCGCTCCTAATCGCTCGGATCGCTGGCCGGGGCATATTCCTTGACCTTCAGGATGGCGGTGAAAACCTCGCGGCCCCGCTGGACCTCCAGAGCCACCCGATCCAGCTTCTCGGCCAGGGTTTTGTCGTACAAGCCCTGGAATTGGGCCATGTCCGTGACCGTCGTGTTGTTGACCGAGAGAATCACGTCTCCCGGCGCCAGATGTGCCCGCTCGACGGGTTCGCCGTCGGACATGCTGGTGATCCATACGCCGGCGACCTGGTCGAGTTGATTGGCGACCGCGTATGGCCGCGTCATTTGGCGCAGCGAAACGCCCCATTGCGTGAATCCCCGTTCCTCGCCCAGATACCCTTCCAGCAGCGTCGTTTTGGCGGTCAGGGTCAGGGTCTGCTTACCGCGCTTGATCGTAAGCCGCACGTCGCTGCCGATGGGCAGGGACGCGATCCGCTGGCGAACCGGCGCCATCTCTTCGGGAAAGCGCACATTGGTCGGCTGGCCATTCACCGCCAGCAAAACGTCCTGGGCCTTTCCGCCCGCATCCGCGTAGGGCCCGATGCGGTCCACGCTGTTGATCAGCACGCCCTTGTTGATGTCGATGTCGTAAAACGCTTCCAGTTCGTGCATCGGCATCAGTTCAAACCCCAGGTCGCTGCGATCCACGCGCCCCTTCTTGCCCGGGGCAGTGGAAGGCTTCGCCTCCACGGCGGATTGCAGGATGGCGGCAATGACCGGCTTGGCGGTGTCGATGGGAATCGCGAAATTCAGGTTCTGCCCACCGCCGCGCGTGTTGATTCCCACTACCTTTGCGCCCAGATCGACCAGTGGGCCGCCGCTGTTGCCGGGGTTGATCGGAACGTCCATCTGAATCCAGTTGGAGAAATCCCCGGTTTCATAGCCGTCGATGTCCATGCGTTGCTGTACGTCATAGAAGGTGCGGTCGGTATTGGAAACGCTGCCGCGGGTGACCGTGCGCGCCAGGCCGAACGGCGTGCCGAACGCCATCACGTCCTGGCCGACGACCAGGCTGCCGCTGTCGCCAAGCTGGGCCGAACTGAACGCGATCTGCCGCTTGCCGATGGTATCCATGTCCATCTGGATGATCGCCAGATCGGTCCAGTGGTCGTCGCCGATGAGCCGGGCCGGCACGCGCTCTTTATTGGCCAGGGTAACGTAAATCTCGATGGCCCTTCCGGCGACGTGGTAATTGGTCAGAATCCGTCCCTGCTGGTCGATGATCACCCCCGACCCGTTCCCGCGGACCAGGCTTTGTTTCCCATCCTTGTAGATGGCCTGGGCGATATCGACGCGCACGACGGCCGGCGAAATTGCTGCCGTCACCGCGGCCACCCGCTGCGGGGTCGCCGCCGGATATGGTTCAGCCTGGCAGCCCGCCATCAGCAGAACCACCCAGCAGGCAAGATTTCTCAATGGATTTCCATTCGTTAACAGGGTGTGGATAACATGCGCGAAGCCTGTCGATGCCGCAACCCCATTGCAAAAGATTTCTCACTTTCCCGCTACAGTCGGCGGATATGGGATTCTCATCCGGCTCCATCTCCATGCGTCGTTTTGCCGTGACCGGCGATCAGCCAAAATCCATCGACCAATCGCTGTTGGATGCCCTGGCAGGGCACAAATTGGCCTCCGAGGAGGGCGGAGTGCCGGCGGATGTCGAATACGGCTGGTGCGGCGGCCGGCACGTCCTGGACGGCCAATTCGATTTCGAGCGAAATGTTTACAACGATGCCCTGTCCTTCGCCCTGCGCGTCGATACCAACCGAGTCCCGGCGGAACTGCGATTGGCGTACAAGATCATGGAAGAGGAAGCCGTTGCCGCCTCGAATCCATCCGGGTTCATCAGCAAGAAACAAAAGAAAACCGCCAAGGAAACGCTGTCACAAAAGATCGAGCAGGAGCTTCGTTCGGGAAAATTCCGCCGCAGCAAATTGACGCCCGTGCTCTGGGATTTGCCCACCGCGTCGGTCTATTCTCCGGCTTCGGGGGCAACGGCTGAAAAACTGATGGAGCTGTTCGAGCGTTCCGTCGGCCTCGAATTGCAGCCGATGTCGGCCGGGTCGCTTGCCCTCAAAATGCTCGAATCGCGCGGCCGCCGCCGCGACTACGAGGATTTCCGACCCACCCGCTTTGTCCTGGCCGATGGCGCCGAAAGCCAATACCCCGAATATCCCTGGACCGCCAAAGGCCCCCAACCCAAGGATTTCCTCGGCAACGAATTCCTGCTATGGCTCTGGCACGAAGCCGACCACAACGACGGCGTCATCAAAACGGAATCGAAGGAGGTATCCGTCTTCATCGACAAGTCGCTGGACCTGGATTGTGCCTACGGATTGACCGGCCGGGACAACCTTCGCGGCGCCGGCCCATCCCGCATGCCGGAGGCCAAGGACGCTCTGCGCACCGGAAAATTGCCGCGAAAGATGGGATTGGTCCTGGACCCCGGCGAGCAATTCACCCTGACGCTGAATGCTGAATCATTGGCCATGAATTCCGCGCGTCTGCCCGAGGTGGAGGATGCCGAGACTCCCCGCGTGGTATTTGAGGAGCGGGTGACTCTCATGCGGGATTTGTGGGGCGCGATCGACTCGTTGTTCGAGGCGTTTCTGAAGCGGAGGTCCTCCGGCGGTTGGGAATCCCGGACGACCG
>JBEKXM010000121.1:0-9902 GCA_049512115.1 Tepidisphaeraceae bacterium
CTTAAACTAAACAAAAACCATACACTACCAACAACAAAACACAAAAACGAATTTGTCCTTCTGCTGGCCGTCGGCACGCTTCCCAACGTGGTGATGGTGGCGGGGACGATCATTCATCAGCGTTCCCGTCCGTTTCTGGAAACTTACCAGAACGGGAAATACCAGGCGATTGCGCAAATGGCGGGGCAAATCCCGAGCAAGACCCTGCCGGACGACGTGATCCTCTGCCCGGCCAAGCTCGCCCGGATCATGGCATTTCTGTCGGATCGAATGTTTTACGAGCAGAATGAACCGTTCTGGGCTCCGGCAGGTCACCTGCTGATGATGAACGATCCCGAAGATTGGGGATATTCGCTCTGGCTGCGCGAACAGAACGTCTCGCCCGTGGGGGATGCCCTCATCACCGTCCCCCGGCCCGAACAGCCCCCCATTTCGCTGATCCGCGCCAAAGCCCCGGGCAACCCGTAGCATCATACGTTGAACATCTGCAACTGGTCGCGCTCGAAGCTGAATTTGCTTTGGGGATGGTCCACCGGAATCTTGTACTTCCCGCTCCAGCAGGCCGTGCAATAGTGTTCCTTCGGCAACTTCATGCACGAAAGCAGCCCGTCCAGCGACAGGTAGGCCAGGCTGTCCACCTCCAGGAATTTGCGGATTTCATCGACCGTGCGGTTGTGGGCGATCAGTTCCTCTTTGGTGGGGAAGTCGATTCCGTAAAAACAGGGATGACGGATCGGCGGGCAGGAAACTCGCAGATGAATCTCCTTGGCGCCCGCGGCCCGGACGGCGCGCATTTTCGATCGCGTTGTCGTTCCGCGGACCACCGAATCCTCCACGATCACGATCCGTTTGCCGCTGACCACGTCGGGGATGATGTTGAGCTTCACCGCCACCGCCAGGTCGCGCGCCCGCTGGTTCGGAAGGATGAACGTCCGTCCCACAAACCGGTTGGGGACGATCCCCTCCTCGAAGGGAATCTGCGATTGCTTGGCGAACCCCAGCGCCGCCGATCGCCCGCTGTCGGGCATGGGCATGACGTAATCGGCGTCGACGGGCGACTCGATCGCCAGTTGCCGGCCCAGGCGCTGCCGCACCAGGTGCACCGTCTGCCCGAAGATTTTGCTCGCGGGATTGGCGAAATAAACGTGCTCGAAGGCGCAGTACGCCTGCTCCGACGCCGGAGTTTCAAACGTCCGCGACTGCAACCCGCTCGCGTCGATCCGCACGATTTCTCCCGGTTCCACTTCCCGCACGAGCGTCGCCCCGATCGAGTCGAAGGCGCACGTTTCGCTCGCCACGCACCACTGGCCGTCCTTCATCTTCCCGATCACCAGCGGACGCACGCCCCACGGATCGCGGCACGCCTCGATCCGGTCCCGGAACAACAACACCAGGCTGAACGCGCCCTGCAAGTGCTTCAACACGTGCGGCAGCGGATCCTGCTTCTGCACGTGCGTCGGCTTGGCCAGAAGATGCACGATGATTTCCGTGTCCGTCGTGCTCTGGAAGATGTGCCCATGCTCCTCATATTGCCGCCGGAGCAAGCCGGCATTGATCAGGTTGCCGTTGTGCGCCACCGCCACCGGCCCGTTGAGAAACTGCCGCAGCAGCGGCTGGGCATTGCAGAGCTGGCTCGAACCGGTGGTCGAATATCGGATGTGCCCCACGGCCGCTCGGCCCTTCAATTCCTCCCGAAGCATTCGCGGCGTAAAGACCTGGCTGACCAGCCCCATCCCCACGTGCGCCGCCAGTTCCGCCCCGTCGCTGACGGCGATTCCCGCCGATTCCTGCCCCCTATGCTGCTGCGCGAACAAGGCCTGATAGGTGATCTGCGCGGCCTCCGGCGTTCCCCAGATGCCGAACAGCCCGCACTTCTCCTTCTTCTCGTATTCGTCCAGCAATGGCAGTGATAGCGACAAGGGGGTCTCCAGCCATTCACTGTAAGGCCCGATCAACCAACAATCAAACTTCGCAAAAAAGGCTTGAAATTTCCGGACAAAATGACACCATTCTCAAGCCGCCAGAGGCGGCGCACGATGGGCCGACGACCGCGAAAACCTCCCCGGGAAAAAGACCTCACCAGTCGTTATCTCCAAGGCGACTCCGAAGCCGAACGCCTCGAATCGCACCAGAGATTCAGCCAACGATCCAAAAATGCCCAGCAGGACAAGATCGAAAAGACGGCGCTGATCCGCTCCGCCGACGGCGAGCAGTTCGCCGACATCGAGCGGCTTCCCATCGGGCAGGTCGTGCAGGTCTATTCGCTTTATTACCAGGTCGAGCATCCGACCGGCCCCCGGCTTTGTTCGATGCGCAAAACCCTCGGCAAACTTTCCCAAACGTCGATCGTCGTCGGCGATCAGGTCCGTTTTCGCGATACCGAACGGCGCGACGAGCTCGGCCGCCCCGAAGCCGTCATCGAGCAAGTCCTCCCCCGGCAAACCATCCTGACCCGCGCCGAAGGCTTCGTCGGCAATGCCCAGCACGCCATCGTCGCCAACGCCCAACAAATGCTGATCGTCGCCAGCTTGCTTCGCCCGCGCGTGAAATGGGGCCTGGTGGACCGGATGATCGTGGCGGCGCAAAGCGGCGGGCTGACGCCGCTGATCTGTCTCAACAAGATCGACCTCGCCGAGCCTGCCGCCCAATCCCAGGCCGAACACGTCGCGGCCAAGGAAGTCCTGGCACATTACCAATCCCTCGGTTTCACGACTTTCCAGGTCAGCGCCAGCGGAGGCGAAGCCTACCGCACGCCTCGCTCCGGCATCGAACGGGTCAAATCCGCCCTCGCCGGCAAAACCACCGTCCTGGCCGGACACAGCGGCGTCGGAAAAAGCACCCTTATCTCCGCCATCCAGCCGGGCCTGGACATCCGCATCGGTGAAATCAGCAACTTCAACGACAAGGGCCGCCACACCACCAGCTCCGCCCGGCGCTATCCCCTGGACATCGGCGGCTACGTCATCGACACCCCCGGCGTGAAACTATTCGGACTCTGGGGCGTGACCGCCGAAAATCTCCTGGATTTCTTCCCCGACGTGAAAGACGAATCCGCCCCGCAATGGCGAATCGACAGCTTCAAACGCATCCAGGAGTCGATCAATCCTTCTCAATGACGTTCACCAGGCAGTGCAGCGTTCCGAAATAGCGGAACGTCGAGGTCACATCGATCGGCACGACGCGATACCCAAGACTTTCCCACACCCGTTCCCCCGCGGCGTTGAGGCGACCTTGGCCCTGATACGTCGGCATATAAATCGTCCGGCGGCCGTCCCGCTGATCGATAATCCCATTCACAAACGTGATGAACGTTTTGCCGTCACACGATGGCACACACGGAATTCGCGTGACACGATAACCCGCCGCCGTCGCCGCGGCCGCCACCGAATCGAACCGGCGTTGCGTCGAATCCGAAAAATCCGGCCCGTCCGGTAATTCCATCGGCGCCAGCAGTCCCTTCGCCAGCTTCGGATCGCACACCACCACCCTTCCCTCGCCTGCGGCCATCATGAACATCCCCGCGTGATGGTCGGGCGCATCCTTCAGCAGGATCGGGTACAGCCCCAGTTGCCGCCGCACGATTCGGCTCAATTCGCTTTCGTCGCCGCAGGTGTGCTGAACGTTTCTGGCGATGGCCGCCGGCGCGATGAATACGGATCGCGAATCCGCCAGGAAATCGCCCCCGTCGAAATACAACCCGCTGCGCATCGCTGGCCGCCCGATCGCCCGCGCCAAATCCTCGGCGATTCGCTGATCGCCCTGGCGCTGCGGCCAGATCGGCCCGCCGAATTCGCCGCGCGATGCGACCAGGGTCCCGGCCGATTCGTGCCGGCCCGGCCGAAGCGAAATCCACCGATCTCGCGACCAGGCCGTCATCGGATGACCCGTCACGATCGCCCTCAGCCGCCGTGGAGGCGAAGCCTTCCACGAGGATTCGCTTCCCAATCGAGATTGCAGCTCATCGAATGATTGCCGGTCCGGGCAGACGGCGTACACCGTGACGTCGGCGGGCAGTTCGCCAAGGAACTGGCGATAAACCGGCGCGGCGAAGTCCGCTCCGCGCACGTACTGGATGGCGATCGACCGAATCCGGCCGTCGCATTCGGAAATGATCGGACCGCTGATCGCAAGGGTTTGGCGCCCGCCCGTCATCGCCAGAACGATCGCCGCGGCCAGCAGGCCCAGGCAAATCCCCAGCAGCCGCGGAGGCGAAGCCTTCCACCGCGGAGGCGAAGCCTTCCACGGAATGCTCCGCCTCTGTGCGTTCACCGGTTCACCGCAAGCGCCCCATCTTTTTGCCGCGACAGCGTCAACATCGGAATCGACTGAACGCCGGACCCAAGGATCAACGTGAACATCCGCTTTTCCGGAAGCGACGGGGAGGTGAAGGTAAATGTTTTGGATTGCCCGGCATCCAGAACCACGGCGCCGGAATCCTTCCAGATTTCCGTCGGCATGGGCATGACACGCGCGATCGGGCTTGTCGGCGCAACCGAAGTCATTCGAATCGTGAAATTGCCCGTCGCCGAGCTATCCGTCCGGTTCAGCGCGCGCACCACAAACGTAACAACGCGGTTGGAATCGGAAGCCGCGCCCTGCGACGGCTGGGTGGATGGGTCGGCCGTGGTGACCGTAAACTCGACGCCATTAGCGCTCATGCGGGGGTTCAGGACGTTTGTCGTCCACCCGGCAGCGCCGGAATCGTTCACCGCGTCGGAAACCGCCGGAATCCCGCACGCCAGCGCCAAGGCAAACGTGCCCGCCGCCCAAACGAACAAAGTAGTCAAGTGTGATCGCCACATGGGAACCTCCATCTCCGGCGTTAGACGCTGCCGGAGGGCAAAGGTTCCCGATTTTTCGCGATCTTATTTTCTAAGCTGATACGACCCGCGGGTTCCCGAGTTGGCGAAGCGCTTGTCTTTGATCAGGGACTGATTGACGATGCCGCGGAAGTTGGCGCTGTGGGTGGCATATCCGCCGGCCAACACGGCGCTGACAATGTCGCCGACCGTCATCGGTCCGCCTTTGCGCTTCAAGACGGCCAGGATGCTTTCATTGAGGCTGACCTTGTTGCGGACGCGGCCCCCGCGCGACCGCGCCGACCCGCCCAGGGCCGCGATCTTCGCATCCAACCCCTCCAACCGCTTCACAAGTTTGGATCGCTGCCGATCCAACGCCGCCAGTTTCGACCTCCGATTCCCAAGCAGTGTCTCAAGGTGCGCAATACTAAACCCTTGACCGAGAAAACGACGAATCATGATCATCACCCTTTCCTATGTTGAAGCTCGTTTACAGTGAAACATCTATGAAAGACCTCGCGGCCGCCAACCATGCCATTGGAAATGTTATATATACACAAAATGCCGAATAATACAATTATTCATATCGCAACTATCTTCAGGCCGCCAAACGTCCGCGTTTAGGGTCTTGCGACGGTTCAACAGCGCTTGAACCCAGGCCGCTTTCATGTTAATCTGCAAGCATCGTCCATGGAAGGGAGGCCAAACTGTCCATGCGCCGCGCCGTCCTCGGAGCCTTGGCCGTGATCGGCCTGCAATTCTGGGCATGTGACAAGCGGCCCCAAACGGAATCGGCTTCCCCTTCCCATCCCACCGAGGCGGCTTATTCGGGCCCAAGCACGCGAGACGTATCCGTTGAGCCGCGAAAGAGCCTGTCGTTGCTGAGTGTTCCCCTCATCCTGTCGGTCCCGCAAAGCTGGAAGCTGGAGCCGCGGCAAAATCCGGCATTTTTGGAGGGCGCCGCGCCCAGCGGCGATTTGCACATTGCCGTCTCCATGCTCGATTTCATGAACGACCATAGTCGCCAGGTTTTCGTCGACCGCGCCCTCGACCAGAGCCGGCAACATCCCGGACGCATCCAGATTCGCCAGTTGACCGCCAGCAGCGGAATGCAGATCCTCCAGAGGATCACCTACGTTGGCTTGCCAAACGATCCCCCCGGCCAATCCCCGCTGGCCACGCGACCCTCTCAACTCCTTTCATGGAGAATCACTATATTCGTTCCCTATCGACAGAAGTTCATCCCGTGCAATTTTGATCTGTCCAACCTTACGCAGCAACAATATCTTGAAGACGAACAGTTCATTCAATCCATCATGGAAACCGCTCGACAAGACGCCGTCCCCGCGTTTCAATAATCTCCGGCTTCTTTAGAGCTTCTAAAAATAGCTATTGAGGCCGCGACGCTTTCCACTCGGCTCCAGGCAAGGAGCGACGACGAAGCGACCTCAATCGATCGGTCGTTGAGGAGGAGCGACGCCGCATGGAGCCGAGTGGAAAGCGTCCCTCCGGGTTGGGCCGGAAATGGCCCATCTGCGGCGTTGTCGCTCCTCAACGACCCGTTTTCGTTAGGGTCGCTTCGTCGCTCCGCCTTGCATCTGGGCCATTTCTGGCCCAACGCGACCTCAATAGCTATTTTTAGAAGCTCTTATGGACAGCACGCGCCTCGCTCCCTCTCCCACCGGCGCACTCCATCTGGGAAACGCCCGAACGTTCCTGGTCAACTGGCTGCTGGCCAGACGCTTGGGCTGGCGCATCCTTCTCCGCATCGAAGACCTCGACGGACCGCGAACCAAACCGGGCGCCGACCGCGAGTTGATCCAAGACCTTCAATTCCTCGGCCTGGATTGGGACCAGGGTCCGGTCTATCAGTCCACTCGAACTGGTGAATACCAAGCCGCCATCGACTCGCTGCTGAAGCGCGGGCTGGCATATCCGTGCGTGTGCAGCCGCCGCGAGGTCGATTTGGCCTCCAGCGCCCCGCACGCCGAGGACGGTTCGGCCATCTACCCCGGCGTCTGCCGCGGGCGATTCGCTTCCATGGAGCAAGCCGAGCGCGAATCCGGCCGCCCCCCCGCCATTCGATTCGCCGCCCCCGACCAAGACGTCGAATTCATCGACCGCTTCGCCGGCCCACAATCCCTCAACGTCGCTCGCCGCCTCGGCGACTTCGTCATCGCCAAATCCGACGGCGCCGCCGCCTATCAACTGGCCGTCGTCGTCGACGATCTCGCCGCCGGAATCACCGACGTCGTCCGCGGCGACGACCTCCTCGAGTCCACCTTCCGCCAAATCCTTCTCTACCACGCCCTCGGCTCCGCCGAGCGCATTCCGCGCTACGTCCATCTGCCCCTGGTGGTCGGCTCGGATGGCCTGCGGCTGGCCAAACGCCACGGCGATACCCGCGTCGCGACGTATCGGAACCTCGGCGTCAAACGCTCGCGATTGCTCGCCCTTCTTGCCCGCTGGTCGGGAATTGACTCCCCTGATGTGGAAATCCACGACCCGCGGCAATTGATCGGGCGATTCGATCTCCGGACAATCTCCCCGTCGCCGGTCGTCTTCACGGCCGCCGACGATGCCTGGCTGCGCCAGGGGACCGCATGAATCAATCGAGCGAATCCCGATTCCGGCAGGTGATGGACGGCTCGGACCGAACGAGTTCGGCGGCGATGCTGCGCGCCGCCGCATCCTGCGCCGAGCCGCTCTACGCCGCGGTGATGCGCCTTCGCAATCGGATGTACGATTCCGGAATCCTGCCGGCCCACCCGCTCGGGAGGCCGACCCTCAGCGTCGGCAATCTCACCACCGGCGGAACCGGCAAAACGCCGATCGTTCAATGGCTCTACCGACGCCTCGCCGCCGCCGGGCAACGCCCGGCGATTCTGCTGCGCGGATATAAATCCACGTCGCATGGAATCAGCGACGAGCAGGCGCTCCTTGCCGAACTGAACGTGCCGGTCATCGCCGACCCCGACCGCCGCCGAGGCGCCGCCGCCGCGCTGGCCCAACGTCCCCAGACAACGCTGTTCATTCTCGACGATGGAATGCAGCATCGGCGAGTTCGGCGCGATTTTGAATTGGCGCTCATTCACGCCGCCGAGCCGTTCGGATTCGGCCGCGTCTTCCCGCGCGGCTTGCTGCGCGAGCCGCTGAGCGCCATCCGCCGCGCCGATGCGGCATTGATCACTCATGCCGATGAGGTCGATCCCGCCGCGATTGCGGCGATCGCAGCCACGATTCACTCCAAAACCGCACACGTCCCGGTTTTCCAGTGCGATCACGTCATCCAGGGGCTTCGCCCGGCGTCGGGTGATACCATGCCGATCCAAAATCTTTCGGGAAAGCGATATTTCGCATTCTGTGGAATCGGAAGCCCGGCCAGCTTTTTCCGGCAACTCGCCAATTGCGGCGGAACCTGCGCGGGAACGAACGAATTCGACGATCACCACGACTATTCCGCCTCCGACGTTTCCCAGATCGTGCAAGCCGCCGCATCCGCAAATGCCGAGCTATTGATCACCACCGCCAAGGATTGGGTCAAACTGGAGCCATTCGCCGGCTCGATTTCCATCCCGCTCTTCCACGCCGATTTGTCCATCAGATTCCACCTCGATCACGAAGAGCAGCTTTTGAAAGCGATTCGCGAACGGCTGAAACTATCCACTGGCAAACAACCAATGACAAATGACAAATGACGAATGACCAATGACAATCAACCCGCATTCGTATCGCGCGCCGGCTCGAAACTCGATCACGGCCTGACCGCCTTCGGCATCGACGCAGCCGGGAAAATCTGCGCCGATCTCGGCTGCAGCACCGGCGGTTTCACGGATTGCCTGCTCCGCCGCGGCGCCGCAAGGGTTTATGCCGTTGACACCGGCTACGGCGTGCTGGATTGGAAGCTCCGCAACGATCCCCGCGTGGTGGTGATGGAGCGGACCAACGCCATGCACCTGCGATTGCCCGAGCAGGTTGACCTGGTCTGCATCGACGTCGGCTGGACGCGCCAGCGGCACATTCTGCCCAATGCCGCCCAACTGCTGAAACCGGGCGGAATCGTCGTCACCCTGGTCAAGCCGCACTACGAGGCCGATCCGGCCCTGCTTCGCAAGGGGATTCTTCCCGAAGCGGCCGTGGACGAAATTTTGCGGGCCGTCAAATCCGAGACGGAACCCACCGGTTGGTCCTGGCTGGGCAGCGTTCGCAGCCCCATCCGCGGAAGCGGCGGAAACGTCGAAGTGCTCGTCATGCTCGCCACGCGGCCCTAAATGACACGCAAAACAATTCCCGCCTGCCTGTCAAGCGGCAATTGAACCGCGGATTACGCGGATAGACGCGGATAAGAGAAGTATTCATCCGCGCCCATCCGTGTAATCCGCGGTTCAATTCCTCTTGGCCAGCCATGGCGTCGGGACAATCGAATGAAAGATCGCGCGGTTGCACCTATAATGTTTCCATGTTCACCCGAGCATTTTGTTTCTGTGTTGCCGCCCTCGTCTCGTGCCTGACCGCTTCCGAAGTGTCCGCGGCGCACGTTCAAGCCGAACTTCTCGCCGACGTTCGGGCCGTCCAAGCGGGCAAACCGTTTTGGCTGGGCGTGCGCTTGTCGATCGATCCGGGGTGGCACGTTTATTGGAAGAACCCCGGCGACGCCGGGCTTCCCACGCGCGTCACCTTCACCCTGCCCGACGGTTTCACCGCCGAGTCTCTCCAATTTCCCACGCCACGCCGATTCGTTCAGCCCGGCAATATCGTCGCCTTCGGCTACGAAGATTCCGTCATGCTCCTGACTAAAATCACCCCGCCGCCCAATCTCCCCGCCGATTTTCAGGGCCGATTCCAGGCCGCCGTCTCCTGGCTCGTCTGTTCGGACGAATGCATCCCCGGCAAAGCCACGGTCAGCCTCGTCCTCGCCTCATCCCCGTCGCCCGTTTCGGCCAACCGGGAATTGTTCGACGACTGGATCAGTCAACTCCCCGTGAACTGGGCCGACAACCCCGAAGTGGCCGCTGTCCATTCCCGCACAACCCCCAGCAATGCAAATCCATCCTCCCGATCCTGTGCCCTTGAGATCGCCTGGACTCATCCGGCCCCCGATCC
>JBEKXM010000122.1:0-9889 GCA_049512115.1 Tepidisphaeraceae bacterium
TACAATCAGCCCGGGCGTTGCCAGGGGCCTCACCGAATAAGATTGGTTGCCGGAGGTGGAGACGTCGGTGACGTTGATGTTGTTTCCCGCGAGGGTAGTGCTGGCCAGCGGCGTTGCCTCGGTTCCGGCGGGCCGCTGGAGGGTGACGTTTCCGGTCCCGGCCTTGACCGCCAGCCCATCAATCTCGCCAGCGGTATCGGTGACGACGGTTCCGGTGAATTTCACGTCGCCCCCGCCGGCGGACCCGGCGTTGGTTGTGTCGACGGTCACCAGATTACTGATCGAATCGAGCGAGACGGGTCCGTTGAATGTTGCCGCGCCGCCGCTCGTTGTGTACGTCGAATTGAGTGAAATATCTCCCGTGCTTGGCGCCGTGTAGGTTTGCGCGCCCCCCGTTTTCACATCATGCAGTGTCAGATTGGTGGCCGATGCCGTCACACTCTGACCGGTCAATGTCCCCGACATCGTTATCGACATGCCGGTAGTCAACGGTGTTGTGTAGGTCTGCGCCCCGGTGGTATTTACATTCCCATCCATCTGGATATTTCCCCCGGACACCGTGACATTTCGGGAGACCAGGTTCCCGGAGACCGATATCGAACCCGCATTGAGGGCTGTATAGGTTTGATCTCCGGTAGTTGTCGTCACGCTCTGCATGGTGATGTTCCGCGCGGTAATCGCCACGCTGTGTGCGGTTATATCGCCCTCCGCCGAAACGCCGCCGTTGGGGCAGTTAAACACCAGTGTTCCCGTCGTATTTGTCACCGGTATTTGGATGCTGTTGTTCGCCACCACGCTGGTCGTCTGAAAATCCAGCGTGGTATTGGGCGCGACAAAGAGATTTCCGTTAGTTGCCGACAACGTCCCCGTCGAGCCGTGTAGTGTGTCGCCTATTGTGATCCCAAGGCTCACATCGCCAGTCGTCGCCTGCAACGTCACCGAACCAGTGCCGGCATCCACAGTAATGCTATCGTTGAAGGTAATCGAGCCGGCGGTGATGGCGATGCCGCCCACGGTTGACGTCATATCGCCCCCCGAGTTGCTGCTGAAGTTGAACGCGTTAGGAGCGTTTATGGTGATGGCTCCGGCAGATGTGATCCGCGCATCGCCGCTGATATCGATGGAGTGCGCGCTCATGGTAATGCCGCCGGCGGTGGTTGTGATCCCGGCGTTCTGAAGTTCGATCGACGTCGCCGTCAGGGCCGCGCCGCCGGTGTCGGGCGTACCGTTGCCGATCGTCATGCCGCCGGCGGTCTGGGTCGTATCAAACTCGAAAGATTCGACACCGCCGAATACCCTCAGGCTGCCGCCGATATTAATTTGCCCGACGGTGGAGGAAAGTTTGGCGTCGAACTCATCGATCTCGACGCTCAAGGGCGCTCCGGTTGGATAGAGAATGCTGCCGCCAGTGAGATCGATTGTCGAATTACCCTGAAGTGTGAGCGTAGCCGCAGCCGTCAATGTTCCCGTAATCGGCGCGCTCAACGTCAGCGTGCCCCCGTCGCTTCCGGCTTGGTTGGTCGTGACGATAACATTGCCGGTCAATAGCGCGGCCTCGATGGTTCCGTTGGTGACCGTGGCGGATCCAGTGAGAATGCCGTTGTTGGCGCCGGCCACGATTGCGACGTTCAGCGGATCGAGGCGCCAGGTTCCGAGGCTGCCATTGGGGGCCGATTCGTTGGGCGCGCGGGTGACGGAGACATAGTCGCCCGACGTTTCGATGTTTCCGCCATTGCCGCCGAGCGGTCCGCCGCGGCACGTGAGCGTGGCGGAACTATCGGTCGTATCGCTCGACCAGAGAACGATCGATCCACCGGCGCCGCTGGAGGTGGCGTCGGCATTGATGACGGTGGCACGATCCAAAGAGACGTCGTCGGCGTGGGGCAGATCACCGCCGCCGTGTGGGCCGCCGCCGATCTCGACGATTCCACCACCGGCGGGGCCAGAGGCGGTGATGTTCGCCGAAGCCAGATTCACCTTTGCGCCCGTGATCTGCACAGTGCCGCCGATCGCGCCCGGCGTGGTGTCGGAGGCGTTGATTGTCCCGGAGATTGTGCTGGTTCCGCCTTTGCCCGCCTGGACCTTGATGTTGGACGCCTGGAGCATTCCGGTATTGCTGATCGCCACGGAATAGAGGTCGCCGGCGCCGAGAAAAATCTGGCCCTGAGGAGCTTGGACGGTTCCGGAATTTGCCGCGGCGGGGGTCGAGCTGGTCGTGCCGCTGGATCCGCTGACCACGCCGGCGACCTGCACCATGATTCCACCACCGGCGGGCTGGAGATATACATCAGTTCCGGCGACTAGCGTGACCAATCCACCGGACGGCGCCACGATCGTTCCGGAGTTGGCGATCTGCTGGCCTATCAGCGCAATCTGGGATGCCTGGATAGTTCCGGCAGAAGTGACCTCGCCGGTAACGCCGGTAAAATGATCATTACCCGCCAGAAAATCCGCGTTGCTGATCGATCCAGCCGCCGCGATAAACCGGGCCGCGTTTACCACCGATCCCTGGCCAAAAATGATTCCCGATGGATTGACGAGATAAACTTGCCCATTGGCCGTCAGGGTGCCGTCGATTTGAGTCGGCATCACGCTGGCGATGCGGTTGAGGACGCGGGAAGCCACCGAGGGTTGCACGAACTGGACGGTTTCGCCCCGAGCGATGTCAAAGCTCGAATAGCTGATGATACTGTTGTTTCCCGCGACGATTTTGGTGAGAGAGCCGCTGGTGGAGATGGTCGCTGTTCCCGAGACGACCGCGGCGCCATGGGGGGCCGCTTCCGCATACGCCGCCAGGATCGCCGACGATAGAACCATCGCCGCACGCGGTGCAATTCGTTTCGATATTCGCGTGCGCGAAACCTGTGACCGGCTTACTTGAGTGGGCGAGTGCATGTTGACCTCCAACTGGAACGATTCTACGGCGCCCGAGGAAATCCGGACGCGACTCAATAGGTGAAAGTCGCTTGAACGTGGAAACGATTGCTGCCGCTGCGGGTATCCGGGGTCGAATGCAGCGCGATGCCCCAGTCGGTCCGAATCGAGACGTAGCGGCTTAAATCCAACTCGAATCCGAAGCCCGTTCCAACAAGGGTGTCATTGCTCTCGACGCCGGTGAGGATGTGGTTGTTCATCGTATATCCGGCGTCAACAAAGGCGCGGAATATCAAGTCCCAGTCCGGCAAACCCAGCGGAACATCAGGTGCGAAGCGGAACGGCTGGTTGAAAATGCTGGGTGGGCGCGGATTCGGCGAAAAACTTCGAGGAATATGCCATCGATATTCGGCGCTGCCGATGACCGCTGAATCACCGACGGCGTCGGCCTCGGAATAACCGCGCACGGTGTAAAACCCTCCAGCCGTCATTTCCTCCTGAGGGGGCAGGCGGCTGTCAAAAGCGGACTGGCCATGAACCGAAAAGCTGAGTTCGTGCGCCAGCGTGGCCCAGGGAAGCGGACGGCCCGTGGCCGCCAGGTCGGCCATTGTCCAGTTCCGCGACGCCAGCAGCGGCTCAATGTAGAACGACTCCGTTGCCGATCCCGCGAACATTACCCAGCTTCGGTTCACCGTCGATCGTCCCAGTTGTTGGATCCGCCGAGAATCTGTTCCCGCGGCGTCAGCCCAATTTGTCGAGAGGTCGGCCGTTATGTCCGTGTTGGCGATCAGGGTCGGACGGCTCACTTCAATGCCGGCATGGGGAAGCAGGAAGTTTCCATTACCCCTTTCCTGCGCCAGACTATTGTCCACGATCACGTAAAGGTCGCGAACGCCGAACGTGGCGTCGAAAAACCAATCATCCTTCTGGAGGAAGTTCCAGACAAGATCGGCGGCGACGGATTCTTGATTCCCAGAAAAGTTGGCGCCTTCGAACCCCACATCCGAGGCTTTGAATTCGTCCCATTCGGCTGAAACACGCCAACGCAGTCTGTCCAGTTTGAGAACCGGGGCTTCATAGCTGAGGGTGACATCATCCGAGCCCTCAAAGCTGGCGGTGGAAGCATCGACGCTGAACGTGTCGTCGTTGCCCGTGAGCTGCGTATCCAGAAAGCCGACTCTTTCCCGCCAGGCGTTGGTCTGGCGCGTTCCAACATTGGCGACCTGGAAATAGACCTGCCAGGGTTTCGGTTGGTTGACCAGGTATTGCAAGCTGACTTCGCCGAGCGAGGGATCCGCGCCCGGAGCGATGGCCGCGTTGACATTGCGGTTGGGATAACGATTCAAAAACGAGACGTAATCATCCAGGGGTTTCTTTTGCAGCAGATCGCCTTGCCGCACTTCCGAACCGCCGGTGCTCGGACCGGGTTGTAATGGCGAATGGCTCGCGATCCGTTTCTTTTCGGCATTGCCTAAGGCCGAATGGGTGCCCTGGGCTGCAGAATCGACCACCACGAGTTCGCTGACAACGGAGGTGCGGATGATCAGCGGCATGGTCGTATCGTTCTCGTGCCGGAGGTCCTTGCCGCCCACGGGTCGGCCCTGCGAGTCGGCCGTGACTTCGATCAGGCCCGGTTTGGGACCGACCGTTACGCCGATCAGACCTCGCTGGTTAATCGCCGCGACCAATTGCTTGGATATGGCGAAGATTCCGCTCCAATGGATGTGGATCGGGTTCGATCCAGTCAGATCGCTCAGCCGCAGGATGGTGGGCTTACCCCCCGCGTCGGGGCCCATCAGTCCATCGGGGCCTTCGCTCAGTTGGATGGGAAGGGACATCAGTTCGTCGGAATCGGGCTGTCCCGGTCGATTGACCGCGAATCGCAGGGTGAATTTTGAAACCGTATATATCTGGTCGGACGACGGAGGATCTCCCAGGACCCTAAGCGATCCCGCCGTCATGGCGATCAGAAACCCCCAGGTTGCCAACAAGGTCTTACTGGCATATTTCATCGGGTTCTCGCTGTGGCATTCACATTGGGTTGGGCCGTGACACAGGGAGCGGATATGAACTCAAACTGTGCCGGAAGACCATGGGAAAGAATGCCCGATTTCCCATGCGTTTGGTATATCAAGCGGCTAGCCCAATAGTCAAAAAATAACGTGGTTTCCATCAAGGGATTGCGAATCCGCCGCACATCCAGCATTGATTGAGCCGATGTCAAAGGCGCGCCTAGTCAGCTTTCTCCACTCCTTCGATGACAAGTTGGTGGGAGGTTCGGACAACACCCTTGAGGATGTATGTTTCGTCTACGGGCCCGCTTGAATAGCCTTTGGCTTTTTCGAACGTACGCTGGTTACGTGTACCAAGCTGTACGTAAACGCGGATGGGGAGTCCGGGGCTGTCGGCTCCTTGCGGGCCGCCCACTTCCCATGCGCTGTATTGCTCTTGTTTGATGTCGTTGAGATTCCACTGGTTGTCGGGCCGTTCGATGACGCCTTTGAAAGAGACGCGTTTGCCGTCGAGCTTGTCCCAGTTGTCGCCACCGATGACGTCGTCCCAGTTAACGTCTGTGTAGTCGTGGTGCTCTTGCGTACGCGTGATGCCTTCGAATTTTACTTCGAGCGCGACGGAGCGGGCGCCGGCAGTGCATTTGGGGTTTTTGGGGAAAAGATTCATGGCAAGGTTGCGATCGTAGGCGGGGGCCATACCTGCCGCGGATTGGCCTCCAGTGGCGATCAGAGGTTGGTCGAGAATTTCGCGCAGCTGGTTCCAGTCGTCCATCTGCACTTTGCCGGGTACGTAGGCCGTCCTGTTGAGATAAACGTCGAACCATTTCTGTTCCAGGGGAAGGCCGGGTATGAGCAGTTGGTTGTTCTCGCACTTTTTCCAGCCGAGCTGCGATAGCTGCGCGAAGTTTTTGTTGTCCACCACGAGATCGTCCTTGGTTTGATAGACCTCGGCCCAGAGGTTGTGTGCGAAAACGTTGTTGGTGAGTTCAACGTCTTTCGCTTCGGCTTCAAGGCGGATCGCATGCTGGTCGGCGAATTCGAAGATGTTGTTATCCACCACCGCCGTAACGTTGACGGTGAGCATGAGCAGATCGGCCGTAATGCCGTGGCCCGAGCCGAAGCGTTCTTCCCACGCGAATGCGACGGTATTGTTCTTGAACACGAACGGGACCGTGGGAGTGAAGCCCGCTTCAACTTGCACAACGTATTTGTAGTGATTGAGGAAGATGCAGTTTTCAATGGTTTGGGCGGCAGTCATGCGGACGGCGCCTTCCGCGCCGTTGACGAAGACGCAGTTCCGAACGACGCAGCCGGGGCGCGAGAGCCATAGATGCGGGGACTTATCCGATTCGGATGGCATAAGGTCGCCGGTATCGGTGTATTTGTTGTTGAATTTCTTGTCGAAGACGAAGCCGTCGAGGACGAAGTTGGAATGGTCGTCTGAGCCTTCCAGAGTATAACCCCCACGCGTGCCTTTAAAGCTTTCGGGCGTGTAAAGGAGGGTGGGATTTTTCCATGGGTCGCGCGTTTGGAAATCTTTGTCATAGCCGCCGAGCATGGTGATGTTGGGGCAGTCGATAGTCCAATGGCCGGCGTGAAGTCTGCCGACGTATTCGCCCCCGGTGACGTGAATGGTGTCGCCCGCTTCGCATTTCTCCAGCGCCAGATAAGGATCGCGGAAGGGCTTCTCCTTGGATCCGTCACCGCCGGATGCGCCGGCGCGGACAAACCAATCGCGGCCCTGGACTTTCGCGGCGGCCACGGCGGTGGGCTGATAGGGGACGATCGATTCAATGAGAAAGCCGGCTTTGGGAAGGTTGTTGATGACGTGGGCAGTGCCCTGGACGGTGTAGAGCTTGTCGGGCTTGCCGTCGCCGGAATATTCGCCGGAGTTGTCATTGACGAAGCGATTGACGTTGGAACCTTTTTTGTAGAAGCCGGTGATCTGTGTGCCGCCGGTGGGATCGTAAATCTTGATGCCTTCGTAATCGTCTTCTTTATAGACGGCCGGGATGCCGGAAATATTGGCGACGCTCGACATCGCGATGGTCATCTCCAGGGATTTGCCATCGACGGAGTCGGGATTGTCGGCCCATTTCGTAAGGTCGCTCTTTTCGTAGGTTTTGGCCGGGGCGGAGGCGATCTCTCCGGAGAACTTGGGTTCGAGTTTGAGAATGCGCGCGCCGGCCTTGATGGAGTCATCTTTGGGCGCCATCAGCGCGATGGCTTTGTCGAGAGGGTAGGCGGGCGCGATGCCGGAAGCAGCTTTGCCGCCGGTGCCGATGAGATCCAGACCAAGCAACTGCCGGGCTTTGTTCCAGTCATCCATGTTGACCTTCCCTGGCTCCGAGGCAGTGCGCTTGGTGGTGCCTTCCATCCAACCGGGATCCAGAGCCATTCCGGGATTCGCGGATTGATTGCCGCCCGAAGCCTTCAGGCCGGTTTCGTCCCAAAGGTCGGATGTCTTGTCATCGACAACAACGTCCTGCCCTTGGACGAACAGCTTTAAGTTCGAGAAGAGATTCATGAAGAAGACGTTGTCGGTGATGGAGGAGCGTTCGGTCGCCAGCGCGCAGAAAATAGCGTTGTTGTCGCAGAAGCCGAAGATGTTGGCCGAGATATCGGCGGGGCCGCTCATGTAGATCGCGTTGCCGCTATCCCGGCCGGTGCCGGGGGCGCGGTCATCCCACGACCAGAGGAAAGTGTTATTTTTGATGATGGCCGGGGTCTTGTTCTCGGAGGTGCTGTTGATTTTTACGGCATTGTCGAACGTGTTGAGAAAGAGGTTGTTTTCGATGGTGCTGCCGCAGGGACAGACGACGCCTTCGCGGCCCGTGTTCACAAACATGCAGTTGCGGACGGTGCCCGCCAGGGCGAGGCGGACCATCCCGGTCGAGTGGTCCAGATCTTTGGGGGTGCGGCCGGTGTCGTCGTATTCGTTTTGTTCCTGGCCATCGAGGACTAGTCCGTCGAGAACCGTGTCTTTGACGGTGGATACGATGCGTTCATCGTCGGGTTTGTTCTTGGCGTTTTTGTCCCACACCAGCATGGACTGGAATTTCCATGGATCGCGCTGGGAAAAGTCGTCGTTATAGCCGCCGATGAGTTGGATGCCGTCGAACGGGATTTTCCATTCGCCGCTGTCAAGCTTGCCGATATAGCGGCCCTGGGCGATGTGGATGGCATCGTTGGCTTCGCACTTGTCGATGGCTTCGAATGGATCGCCGAAGGGTTTCTCTTTGGACCCGTCGCCGGAGGAGCCGGCCCGAACGAACCAATCGCGCGCGTGAGCTGGCGAAGCGACGAGAAGCAACATCAAAAGAACCAAGAACCGCATGATTCGAGTGGTGGACACGACGCCTCCTGCAAAAAAAGGTGCCAAATTTGGCAGATTCCCACGGGGAGCGGGCAAATCTTATCTAAACTGGTTGAATGTTCAATTTTTAGTTGATACGCGAACAGGGTGCCAGCCCGGATTATTCCCCAGTCCCCGCGCGCCACGGGCAGCAGCTTTCGTTTGATTCACGGCCGACCGAGATTCTTTTATGGCACTTCTCTGCCAAACTTCTCTGCCAGTAGCGGCGAGCTGCTTCGGTGAACATCGTAAGTGCTTGTTCTGCCTATCGCAGTGCAGTGGAGAGCACGTTACCACGTTCGACCCCTGCGGCACTACTCTCCTCGGTCAGGGATTTTTTCATGGACAATCCCGCCTGGGAATGAACTGTCCTTTATCAATTTTGCCTATCCCCAGGGGTATCCCCATGTGGGGATACCCCCCTCTGTCGTTTGAGCCTTGTAGAGTGAAGCGTTCTGCGTCCTTTCTTTTCGTCTGCGACCCCCCGACATCGTGTCCGCGCGAATCACCGGGTATTCCCGAATCTTCCTTCGGACGATTGATTGAATCTAAGTCCATCTTCCGAATCTGCGCGAGCTGCTGCGAAAGCACCACTGCCGAAGTGCTCCGCACACGCTGCCATCGTCCCAGCGCATCCAAGGATGTACTACATTCAAAGTACACCAAGCCCCATGAAATTTGCGCGCAAATAATGAATGGCTGGAGTAAGAGCCGAAAAACGCTGGACTGACCAACGTCGACCAACCACATTTTCGCACAGTGTTCACGGTTCTCCACGGACAAAAACGCTATCAATATACTGCACGCCAAAACTGTTGTAACAGTCTTTAAAATATAAGCTTAAACAGCGGTCGAATGGGCTCGAACCCACGACATTCACGTTGGCAACGACGCCTCGGTCCCTCCAAAGACCCTGACTGCAACTGCACGTAACGATTCCCCGGAACATCCGGTCAGCGCCCCAGTCAGCGCCCCAACGCCCCAACCCGTCGTCATCAATCTTGATCCGTCCATCGCAAAGTTGGTGCGACTCTCCTTTTGTTGTGCAGATGGAAAGATTCAAAGACAGTCACGCCGGGGAATCGGGGGAAGGTGGTCATTGGGGGTTGTCCTCGTCCTCCCACAGCCGAAGCTGGGCGTGACGGAGAGCCAGGATGGCGACCAGGACCAAGGACTCGATCTGGCGATACAACCTGCGCAGCTGGCCGGTCCTGCCGCCGGTCCGGGACAGGGCTTGGTAGATCAGGCTCAGTTCTTCCATGGCGTGGCCGGCCAGTTCCGGCTCGATCGATTCCAATTCCGCCATCACGGTTTTGTTGCCCCGGCGCTTCAGTTCCGACAAGGCTTCAAGGATCGCCTTGGCATCCACCAGGCGATCGCCGCTGTGGGACACGGTTCGTCACCTCCTTTGGGGGATTCAATATTCGTCGGGCAACAAGAACGTGGTGACGCTCCGGTCAGCCTCGGTGATAAGCCAGATTTTCGTTCCGTCCTTGAGGCAATATGCCGAGACAATGCGCTCGCCATCGGCAAGAGCGCGATCATTGGCCGCCCAATCCTCGGCGCTCACCGCGCCCCAATCCCCATGGCGGTGGCGCTCGATCAGTTCCGGGCCGCTTTGCCCGGCCTTAGCCAGAGCTTCCAGGGC
>JBEKXM010000123.1:0-9882 GCA_049512115.1 Tepidisphaeraceae bacterium
GGCAGCAGAACCCACGTCGGCTTGGCCAAAGCTCCGGCCAGATGCGCCACCGCGGTGTCCACCGTGACCACCCGATCGAGATTCTCAACCAGTGCCGCCGTATCGGCAAAATCCGACAGTTCCGAGGTGAAGTCGATCAGGTTCATCGGCGGCGGCGGGGATTGGTTCGCCACGTTCCCTTTTTGCAGGCTGTAAAGAGCGACCTGGCTCAGTTCCGTCAGCGGAAGAAGCTGTTGCGGCTGAATCGAGCGATTCCGATCGTTCTGATGCGCGGGATTTCCCGCCCAAGCCAAGCCGACTCTCAACCGCCCATCGGTGGGTCCAAGCCTCTGGCTCCATTTCTTCACGAGCGCAGGATCGGCCGTCAAATAGGGGATCGCGGCGGGAATCGAATTCAAATCGGTGGCGAAGATTCGTGGAAGACCAAGCAGCGAGCAATGCACGTCGAACGGCGGGATCGGTTGTCCGTTGATAACGACCTGGGCACCGCCGGGCAATCGTTGAAAAAGCCGGGCAAGCTCCAGTTGGCAAGTCAGAATGACCCGTCCGCCACGCCGCGCCACCAGCGGAAGATAGCGCGAGAACTGGATCGCATCGCCCAACCCCTGCTCGGGGAAGAGCAGAATCGTTCGCCCGCCGAGGTCCTCCCCCCGCCATTGGGGCTGCGAAAAGGCCGGCGCGGTCCACATCGACTTGATCTTGCGTCGCCATTCGTATTCCGCCAGGCCATGCTCGAAATCTGCGCCCATGAGCAACACCAGGGCCAGGTTCCAATGCGCGTCGGCAAAATCGGGCTTAATCTGGATGGCTCGGGAGTAACACGCCGTCGCTTGGGGCAATTTCAGCTTGTCCTTCCATGCGATGCCGAGGTTGTTGTGCGCCTCGGCGAAATCGGGCCTGATCTGGATCGCGCGATCAAACTCCGCGATCGCCTCGTCCAGCGAGCCGTCGATTCTCAACGCGAAAGCCAGGTTGTGATGCGCCTGCGCGGAGCGGGGCTGAAGCTGCACCGCCCGGCGCAGGAGTTGCACCGATTCGGCGGTTCGTCCGAGACGTCCCACCACGATGCCCAGCAGATGCAGCGCGGCCGGATGGTCGGGATGGCGGCTCAGAACCTCCCGGAGAGCGGTCTGGGCCTCGACCAGCCGCCCCACTTTGTGCAGCACCGCCGCCGATTGCAGCGTCCGGTGAATTTGATCTCCGTTTGACAAGATTCCCCGTTAGGTCAGGTGGCCACTTTTATCCTCCGGCCCTTTTGAGCCGACTCGATGGCGGCGAAAACCATGGCCAGGCTCTTGATGTTGTCGTGGCATTCTCCCTGCGGGGATTGGCCGGTTTGCAGGGCGTGCAAGAACTCGCGTAGCGATCCGGCAATTCCGCCGGGGACCTTTTCATCCACCGTTACGTCGGCCTTTTCGGTGGCATGCACAAACCCGTCATTGCCGGTGACTCGCTCGGCGACGGGATCGTGTTCCCCGTCCCACGTCGCCGCGCCGCCCGGGCCGAAGGCGCGCCATTGCGAATTCCAACTCGTGTTCAGCCCCTGAGCGCACCAGCTTCCGTTGTAGGTGTATTGCAGCCCGCCGGTCATCTCGAAGACCGCCGTGGCGCTGGATGCTCCGGCATACCAGCTCCACGCCGGGTTGAATTGCCGGCAATACACCGCGACGGGATCGCGGCGGCTGATCTGGCGGGCGCTGTCGAAAGTGTGGATCGCCATGTCCAGCAGCAGCGGGCTGGGCATTTGTTCGCGAAACCCGCCGAAATGCGGACCCAGGTAAAAATCGCTGGTGAGGATTCCCAACTCTCCGAGATATTTTTCGATCGCCTGGCGAAACGCCAGGACGCGTGCATCGTATCGGCGGCTTTGGCTGACCATGTAGAGTTTTCCCGCTCGTTCCGATGCCGCGACCATCTCGAGTGCCGACGCCATCGAATCGGCCATCGGTTTTTCCCCCAGCACGGGCACGCCCGCGGCCAGCGCCGCCAACGTGACGTCCCGATGCGCCTCGGGAATCGTGACGTCCACGACAAAATCCGGGCGCGTCTCAGCCAGGGCATTGCTTAAATTGTCGTAGGGCTTGATGGCGCTCAGTTGCAGCTTGTCGATGGCTTCGCCCGCCGCCCCGGCGCGGACGTCCATCCAACCGACGGTGTGAACGTCCTGGCAATCCCGAAGGTTCCTGGCCCAGGCCTGGCCCATGCCCCCGGCGCCGACCAGCAGTGCTTTGAAAGCGGGCATTGGCACGTTAGGGTCTCGCGCTCGGCTCGGTCACCGGCTGCGTCGCCAGTTCCCGCAGTTCTTTTTCCGAGGGGCGCGTCGTCGATTGCAGCGACGCATAGCTCAGCATCCCCGCCGTCCGCAGCAGGTTGAAATACGCGGTCTTCTGTGCGAACTGTTCGGTCGTGAGTTCAAGCTGCGTGGTAAGCAGGGTCGCCTGGGCCTGCTGGACGTTCAGGTAAGTTCCGCCGCCATTTTTGTACAGCATCAGCGCCAGAAGATATTCGTCCCGCGCCGCGACCACCTGCTTTTCCAGTTCGGCCAATTCCGCATGCGCCAAATCGAGGTTCACGTAGGCGATCTGCACGTTCTGATCGATCTGGCGCTTGAGTTGTGCCTGGGTGAGCGCCGCCGAACGGTATTGTGACCACGCCTGGCGCACTTCGGCCTGGATCAATCCGCCGGTGAAAATCGGCACGTTGAAGCTGAGCAGCGTGTTCCACATCGTGCCCGGCTGGAACGGGCGGTTGTAAAGGTCATATCCGAGGTTGAAGGCGACGGTCGGATAATACTGTCCAAAGGCAACCTCGACGTTGTATCTGGCCGCACGAACGGCGGCGTCGGCGGCGCGCAAGTCCTGACGGCCGGCCTCGGCGTCGGCGATCCACCGCTCCTGCGGACCAACCGCCGCCGGCGCTACAAAATCATCCCGCAGCGGATTGGTCAGGATCGGCGCATCCACCAGATAGACCAGCATCGCCCGGCCATTCTTCACATCCGCCTGCGACTGAAGCAGCGACACGCGAGTCTGCGATTCCTGGGCCTCCGCCTGCGCCACGTCCAGCCGCCGGGCGGCGCCCACCCGAGACTTCTCCTGGAGCGTCTGGACGTTCGCCTCCTGCGCCGTCAGCGAGTTGCTCAGCACGTCCACCGATTGCTCGCTGGTCAGCACCGTGAAATACGTCTGCGCCACGTCCAGCAGAACGGTTTGCTCGGCGTCGAAAATCAACTGCTTCTGCTGCTCAATCGTCTGATCCGCCGCTTTCATGTTGTAGTAGTCGCGAAATCCGTTGAACAGGTTCCATTGCCCCGGAATCGACGCATCGGCGCTCTGGGAATGTCGCGGCGAAACGGCGCCGCTGCTCTGGTAGCTCCACCCGGCGGAGAGACTGACCGTCGGCAGGAAATTGACGAAGGCCTTGTCCTTGTTGATCAGGGCCTGAAGATAATTCTCGCCCTGAAGCGAGAGTTGCTCCTCGTTCTGCACCGCCAGCTTCACCGCATCGGTCAGGGTCACCACCTGGTCGGGCGCAATCCGCACGGTCGAGGGTTTGTTGCCGTCGATCACGTGGCGATACGTCGCGATCTCCTGGTTCTGGTCGGTCGCGCAGCCCGCCGCCAGGATTGCGGCACAGACGACTGCGAGTCGTAGCGGCCAATTCGATTCACTCATATCGAAGCGCCTCAATCGGGTCCAGTTTGGCCGCGCGGGTCGCCGGATAGAAGCCGAAGAATATCCCCACCGCCGCCGAAAACACCAGCGCCATCACGATGCTGTAGAACCGCACGATCGTGGGGAACGGGCTGTACTGGCCCACGAGCCACGCCGTCCCGATCCCCAATCCCATGCCGGTCAATCCGCCCACTCCGCTCATGAGCATGGCTTCGATGAGGAACTGGCTGAGGATGTCGAACTCCCGCGCCCCGATGGCCTTTCGGATTCCGATCTCGCGGGTGCGTTCGGTGACGGTGACCAGCATGATGTTCATGATTCCGATGCCGCCCACCAGAAGCGAAATCCCCCCGACCGTCGCCAGCAGAACGGTGAACGTCGTTGCGGTGGCGCTGAATGCGGCGATGAACTCCCCCTGGTTCATGATCATGATGTCGTCCGGGAGGCCCATCTGAATCCTGTGGCGCTGGCGCATCAGGGAATAGATGTCGCTCTGAACCGCGTCGAGGTCGGATCCCTGATCGCATTGCACGTCGATTTCGCGGAGGAAATCCACGCCCATGAGGATGTGCATGTCCACCGTATAGGGAACGATCACCTGGTCGTCGGGATTGGACCAACCCTGGTCTCCCTTGCTCTGGAGCACGCCGACCACCGTAAAGTTGATCCCATTGATCTTGATCGTCTGTCCCACCGGATCGGAGAAGCCAAAGAGGTTCGACGCGGTGACCGATCCCAGGACCGCCACGCGGTTCCAGCGGTCCACGTCGAAATCCGTGAACATTTTCCCGGAGGCAATTTGGAAATCGCGGATGGCCAGATAGGTGGGCGTGGTCCCCTGCACCTGGGTGTTGGTGTTCTGGTTGAGGAATTTGACCTGATAGTTGCGTCCGACGCCCGGGGAGACCGCATGCACGTGGTCGACTTTGTCCAGGATGGCGTGGGCATCATCCTCGGTGAGATTCAACTGGGTGCCGGAGATCACGCCCGCGGTTCCCCGCGGCGAGGGGCGCACGAACAGCAGGTTCGTCCCCATGGCGCTCAGCCGATCCAGCACCTGCTGCTTGGCGCCCGTCCCGATCGCCAGCATCGCGATCACCGCCGCCACCCCGATGATGATCCCCAGCATCGCCAGCGCCGATCGCAGCTTGTTGGCCCTCAGGCTCTTGAACGCGACTTTGACGATCATCCAAAACAGCATGGCGGTCTTTCACTTCGCTGGTTGCGTCGGCTATTTCCCGATCGGAACAAGCTCCGGATCCCCGATGTCGCGCTCCTCGGCCTGACCGCTCGGCGGCACGGCGAGGCGTCCATCGTGCAGGTAAATCTCGCGCTGACAATGAGCGGCGACCTGGGCGTCGTGGGTGACGACCAGAATCGTGCGGCCCTGCGCGTTCAGCGATTTGAACAGCGTCAGGATCTCCTCGCCCGTCTTGCTGTCGAGCGATCCCGTCGGTTCGTCGGCCAGCAAAATCGCCGGATCGGTGACCAGGGCCCGCGCCACCGCCACGCGCTGGCGCTCGCCGCCGGAAAGTTGGTTCGGTTCATGGCGCCAACGGTCCCCCAGGCCCACGACGTCCAGCGACTTCCTGGCGGCGTGCGCCGCATCCCGCCGGCCCGCGTAATGCAGCGGCAGCTCCACGTTCTGCAATGCCGTCATCCGGGGAAGAAGGTTGAAGTTCTGGAAGATAAACCCGATCCGCCGGTTGCGGATTTCCGCCAGGGCATTCTTCGACAGCCCCGAAACGTTCTCGCCGGCAATGAAATATTGGCCCGAATCCGCATGGTCCAGGCAACCGAGAATATTCATCAGCGTCGATTTCCCGCTGCCCGACGGGCCGCGGATGGCCACCATCTCCCCTTGCTCGATCGTCACGGTCACGTCGTCCAGCGCATGCACTTCCTGGCCGCCCAGCAGGTAGGTCTTGATGAGGTGCTCGGCCCGGATCATCAGCGCCTGCCTCCGCCGGGCATGCCCGCCCCGGGCATTCTCCGCACCATCGTCGCCGCCGACCAGACGCTGTTCGATTCGTTCTTGTGCACCAGGACCTGCTCGCCGGCGGCAAGTCCCGACGCGATCTCCTGGTTTTCTCCGTCGTCGATTCCCAACACCACCTCGCGATCCTCCAGGGTGTTGTCCGGCTTCACCAGCGTCACCAACGTCTTGTGCTGTTTTCTCACCACCGCCAGTATCGGAACCGTCACCACGTCCTTCTTGCTGGCCTCGACGATCTGCACGTTGGCGGTCATCTGGGGCTTCAGCAGGCCCTTGTTGTCGTCGGTCACTTCGATCTTCACTTCAAAAGTCACCACGTTGCTCGTATTGACCCCCTGCGTCGCGATCCGAACCACCGTCCCGGAAAAGTGCTTGCCCGGAAACGCGTCGGCCGTGATGTCCACCGTCTGTCCCTTTTTCACCCCGCCGATCTGACTTTCATCCACGCTGGCCAGAACGAAAATATGCGACAGGTCCGACAGCGTCATCACGCTCGTCCCGCCCCCGACGTTGCTGATCGCCGACGAGATGATCGTCCCCATTTGGATGGTGAGGTCGGACAGCACGCCATCCATCGGCGCCAGCACCGTCGTGTAAGCCCTCTGCTGCACGGCGTTCGCCAGATCGATATTGTCGAGCTTTACCTGCTCCTGGGCCAGCGCGACGTCCTCCTTCTTCACCTCAAGCGCCACGGCCTGGCTCTTGAGCTGCTCCTTGGCAATCCGGGCGTTTTCCAGATCGGCCTCGGCCTGAGCGGCATCGGTCTCGGCGGTCTCGAAGTCCTCGGGCGAGGCCAGGTTCTGGGACAGCAATTGCTTCTGGCGATCGGCCTTCTTCCGCAGGTTCTGGGCCTTGGTCTGGGCGGAAAGGATGTTCGCCTCGGCCTGCTCGGACGCCGTTTGCAAGTCCTGCTCGGCGATGCGCTCGTTCTCCTCGGCTTCCTTCAGTCTGGACTGCGACAGAGCCACCGTCACTGTCTGCTGGTCCACGACAACTTTTTCGTCCTTGTCGTCGAGCTTCACCAGCAGATCGCCCTTTTTCACCTTGTCGCTGATGTCGAATGGAAGCTCGACGACTTCGCCGTAGGCCCGGCATTTGATCTGCACGTCGAGATTGGACGCGACCGGTCCGGTCGCCGCCACGCTCTGGGTGACGTCGCCGCGAGCGGCTGGGGTGGTGTACGAATCGACGGGCAGCGTGGTCGCGACCTTGGCCCCGCGATCATGGAAAAAAATCCCCGCCCCCGCGGTGGCTCCCGCCGCCACCACCGCCAGCACTATGACCCACGTCTTCGTCATGGCCCTTTCCTGCCGACGCCCCGCAGCAACACGCTTACCATGTGCTCGGTCAAGTCGCTCTTTTCTTCCACTTTCGACCCATACAGCATCACCGCACGCACCATGGCCATGAGATACAGCGCCGTGCGTTCGGGATGGCTGTCGTTGCATTCCCCGGCGGCGATCCCTTGGCGGATCACCTGGTCAATCAGATCGGCACATTCCTTCCGCTTGTGGTCCCAGGAAGAACTCGCGTCGGGAACGCCCACGGTCCGCAATACCTCAAAAAACTGCGGATGCTGCATGCCATAATCAACGATTCCCGCAACGATGGTCCGCAGCTTCCCCGCGATGTCCAGACCAGACTGCGTCACCTGCACATGGAGATGATCCACCATTCCCGCAAATCCTTCGTAAACCAGGTGGTAATACAACTCCTCCTTGTTCTTGAAATAGATGTAGACGGTTCCTTTTCCGACTCCAGCCGCTTCCGCTACGTCATCAAGACGCACTTTGTGGAACGGCTGTTCGGAAAAGAGCTTCACGGCCGTCTCGATGATATGTCGCCGCTTGTTTTCGTCTCGTAGTCTCATGGTTTTGTGGCTAGAAAGTTGCGTCGTTAGACGAGCTGACACTTTGGTCGGTTATTTTAGATAATTGTGACCCAACTGCAATGAGGGGCGACACTGACCCCTTTATGAGAAAAGGCCCCAACCATTTATGGCCGGTCAAAGTTATAAATGTTGCCGCTGTCGATGAATGCTTGCTGTAACTTATTTGCCGACAATGGATTATCGTAGTTATTCGGATCGACCATGCTGCAAAAACCGCCGTTGTTGCGTTCCGGGCCGCCCGGACCGGCGGAAATCAGGATGTAGGGGCCGTCATAGCTCAGTTTTTCACCGGCCAAAATCTCATTGTTGAAATTTCCGGAAGAATCCGGCTCCCCGAGCATCCACTGGATAGCCAACTCCGGGCGAAAATCGCTCCCCATCGTCTGGGTCGGGTTTGGCCATGGCTTGGCATAGTCCAGGTTCGCAGTTACGGGGTTCGGAGCGTTCCATGCGATGTTGCTTAAGCTGACGCTGAAGAATGTCGCGCCGTCTCGCCAATCCCAAATGGAGTTCTGTCCATTTGTGCTATCAACGGACCTCGGCTGTGAGTAACCAAAAAGCGGACCCGCCTGAACGGTAGCATTCGGGGCGTACGTCGAATCATTGGTGCGATTGTTCGCCGGGCCATAACGCGGGAAATACTGAACCACCTGTCCCCAACGATCCAGCAAAACTGGTTGGCCATAGCCGGCCAAGGCGGGAAGGGCGCTGCCTCCCTGGCCCGTTGGCGCGGAGGGAATAAACGCGACGTTGAAGGCATGGACGGAAATGTATGGTCCCCACACCTTGCCTCCGGCCACGGAAATATTGGCTCGGTCGTGCGGGTAAAGCGGAGGAGCCGTCAATGTTATTTGGAGCGAACCGCCCGATCCGCTCACGGCCTGGATGCCAATCGTTTCCGAGTAGGGTTGTCCGGGGTTTGCGGCAATCGGCAAAAGGATTAGCGAAGCGGGCGTTGGGATCGTGCCGGCCTTGGCCGCGAAAGCGGCGTCAACCTTGAAGGTCACCTGATTCGAGCCGGAGGTTATGCTGACATTTCCCGGGATAACATTCGCCGCCTGACAACGAAATCCCGGCCCATCGTTGCCGTCGCCGAGTTCGAGATCGTTGGCATTGCCGTTGATTTCCTGGGTGAGCGCCGGGCCCGGCCCCAAGAGAGCCGAGGCCAGCGTCAGATATATCGGGGCAGGGACCGCGCCATCCTGCGTGTTCCACTTCGGCAGTTGTATATTTCTCGGATAATCCCCGAAATCTTGTTTATACGCCTGGAGCCCGGCCGCGATGGTTTGAAAATCCGCTTTCTGCTGCTCGACCGCCGACCCATGCCGCAGACGCCCTGTCACAACGACGACGATCCCCGCGAGGACCACGATGATCCCAAGCACGGCGAAAAGCTCCGTCCGCGTAAAGGCCCGTCGTTGGCATACGAGATGAAGGCTGACTGGATTCACATTTCCGGCTACTTCTTGGATGGCGCATTACGATAGCCGCCATGACGCGAAGACGCACAGCGCCGGCTGCGCCCGCAACCCAGAGAATTTTACCGCGAAGACGCGAAGGACGCGAAGTGGCGCGAAGTTGAAATCAAATCTTGTTTTCTTCTTCGCGCAACTTCGCGTCCTTGGCGTCTTCGCGGTAACGCATTTGAGGATAACCGATGGAGCGGCGAAGCGGCGTGATCTTGGAAAATCTTCGCGTGGAGAGAAGAATTTGCAGGATATCAACGAAGGGCGCGAAGGTGCGCGAAGAAAAAATAATGCTTCGCGCAACTTCGCTTCTTCGCTGCTTCGCGGTGATATTTTTTGATTGCGGCCATGTCGCGCTGCGTCGCGCCCGCGGTTCGATTACGCCCTGGGAATAAATCGCTTGCGGCGTGGCATGTATGGGCTACGGACGGTCGAAATTGTAAATGTTGCCGCTGCCCGGGAATATCTGTAACAATTGAGCGTTGCCGTTGCCTGTGAATATCTGTTGCAATTCAGCGGAGGTGAGCTTGTTGCCGCTGCCATCGGTCAACGTGCCGTCTTTCGGATTGACAAAACTGCAATATCCGCCGTTGTTGCGCTCCGGTCCATCCGGTCCGGCAGAAATCAAGATATAGGGACCGTCGTAATTCAATTTTTCGCCGGGCAAAATCCCGGGGGGCAAAACGCCCGACAGAATCTCATTCTGAAATCCCCCGACTGAGGGATCGACCTGTTCGCCGAGCATCCACTGGATCGTCAACTCTGGCTGGAAGGTGTTGGTGTTTGGCAAGCCAGTGAGCTTCGGCCATGGTACGACCTGGTCGGAATTTCCGGTGACTGGATTCGTCCACGTTC
>JBEKXM010000124.1:0-9800 GCA_049512115.1 Tepidisphaeraceae bacterium
GCAGCAGAACCAGGTTTCCGCGGCGGCGGCGATGATCGGGAAAGAGGTCCAGGGCACGGATGCAAATAGTAACTCGATCAGCGGGATCGTGTCGGCGATTCAGATCAGCAGCAGCGGGGTGAGCCTGGAGTTGAACACCGGCTCGACGCTTGCAATGAGCAACGTGACGGCGATCACCAACGCGCCGGCCGCGACGGCCAGCGGCACGCCGTCATAACCGGCGGACAAAGCGTCCAGGATGCTTGCGGCGGAGTCGCGGCGGAAGTTCGATCAAACGGAAGTCCTTGAATCCCAGGCGGGTTTGCCATGTCACTAGCCAGTTCGCTGTTCACAGGGTTGTCCGGTCTCGACACCAATCAATCGTGGTTGGACGTCGTGGGCAACAACATCGCCAACGCGAACACCACCGCGTTCAAATCCAGCAACGTGTCGTTCTCGTCGCAATTCTACGTCACTGAACAAAGCAGCAGCGCGCCAAACGGAAACTTCGGCGGGACCAACCCCGGCCAGGAGGGCATGGGGGTGCAGGTGGGGGCGATCTCCACTAATTTCACGCCGGGGCAGATTCAAACCACCAGTGTGGATACCGACATGGCCATCAGCGGAGACGGCTTCTTCGTGGTGAACTCGAATAAGGGGCAGGAATTCACGCGGGACGGCTCATTCAACCTCAATGGCTCCGACCAGCTTGTGAATGCAGCCGGGGCGTATTTGCAGGGATACGGCACGGATTCCCAAGGCAACATCGTTGCCGGGACGCTACAGAACCTCACGATCCCGTTGGGCCAGGCCACGATCGCCGCGGCCACGCAGAACGTCAGCCTTGAGGGCAATCTGGATGCCGGCGGGGCCGTGGCAAGCGGGGCAACCATCCTGACGAGCCAAGCCTTTTCGATGGTCGCCGGCACCGCGCCGACGGGAGCGGACCTGCTGACCAATCTGGTCTCGACCGCAGTTCCGCCGGCGGCGCTGATGAACGTGGGGGACGTCCTGACGCTCGCCGGGACGCAGGGAGGACACGATTTGCCCTCACAGTCGTTTACCGTCAAGGCCACGTCCACCGTTGCGGATTTGGAGAACTTCATCAATCAGGCATTGGGGATCAACACCAGCGTCGTCGAGCCGGGAAATCCCACTCCAGGCACCACGCTGCAAACCACGGGCACCACGGCGCAACTGACGATCATCGGCAACACGGGCACCGATAACGCCCTGACGCTCGGATCGCAAGGACTGCTCGATACCACCTCCAGCACCAGCCCGTTCACAATGAGCAGCGGCGCCGACGGCACGTTCACCGACGGAGCAGCCGGCCAAAGCACGAACACCACCATCACCGCGTACGATTCCCTCGGCACGCCGATCAGCATTAACCTGACCACCGTGCTCGAGAGCAAGACGGCCACCGGCGGGAACGTTTGGCGCTTCTATGCGACGAGTCCGGATAACCTGGGCGGCAACGGCCCGATCGTCGGAAGTGGGACGCTGACCTTCAGCAGTTCCGGCCAGTTGATGGCAAGCACCGGAACCCAGCTCTCGATTGTTCGAACGGGCAGCGGCGCACAAAGCCCGCTCAACATCAACCTCAATTTCTCGGGAGCCACGGCGCTGTCCAGCACCAGTTCCAACCTAGTCATGAACACACAGGACGGCGAGCCCATCGGAACGCTCACCTCCTTTTCCGTCGGGGGCGACGGCACGATCACCGGGCAGTTCACCAACGGCCTCACCAAGGCCTTGGGCCAGGTGGCGCTGGCCAATTTCAACAATCCCGACGGCCTGATCAACCAGGGCAGCGACGTATTCATTCAAGGCCCGAACAGCGGCACGGCGCTCATCGGCGCCGCAACCGCCAACGGAACGGGAACGCTCCAATCCGGCGCCTTGGAGCAAAGCAACGTCGATCTCTCCCAGCAATTCATCAACCTCATCCTTGCTTCCACGGGCTTCAGCGCGTCCAGCAAGGTGATCACCACCAGCGACCAGCTTTTGACCGACCTACTCAATTCCCAGAGATGAGGATTCGCAGAGATAAGGATTCGCCATGATTACACTCACTCGTCTTAACGGCCAGGCGTTCGTGATGAACGCGGAAAAGATTCGCTACGTGGAATCGACGCCCGATACGGTGGTTTGCTGCGACACGGGTGAAAAGATGATGGTCCGGGAAACGATTTCGGAAGTAACCCGTCGGGCAATAGAGTATGCCCGCGTGATCCGCAGGCCGATCACCGATTGATTCGTCCAGTCGCGTCCTTTTTGAGCCGATACAGGTCGGGGCATGGGCCAGGCGCCTTGCCCGTTATCGGACCAAAGAAAAGGACATAGACAACCATGGCAGAAAAAGTGGAGAAGAAGTCGGAGGCCCCCCCGGCAGCCGACAAGAAGGCCTCGGCCAAACCCGAAGCCGCACCGGCCGCAGTCCCGGCCGCCGCCAGCAAGGTCGGGTTTCTCACCAAGACCCCCGTGTTACTCGGCGGCGTGATGCTGGTGGAAGCCGTCGTGCTCCTCGTGGGGTTCAAATTCATCACCGGCGGCCCCAAGAATGCCAACGCCGCCGATCTCACCACCCAGCTCAAGAAGGCGGACGGCGCGGAGGGGGAGAAATCCGCCTCCCTCGATACCACTGGCACGGTCGAGCTGCCGTTGCTCGAATCCCGGTTCCCCAATAAACGTAGCGGAAAGACCTTCCTTTACGATGTGAAGATTTACCTTTCGGTGAAGAAGGAATCGGCGGACAAAGTAAAATCGATAATTGGCGAGCACGACGCCTTGATCCAGGACCGCGTCCGGACCATAATTGCCGAGTCCGACCCCGACAAGCTCGGGGGCGGAGCCGAGCCGGGGCTTGAAACGCTCCGGAGGCAGGTGAAGTACCAGTTGGATGAAATCGTCGGCGATGGATTGATCGACGATGTTCTGATTCCGCAGTGCATTCCGTTTCCTGCGGATTACTAACGGCGCGGCAGTGAGCCGCGCCTGATCGCCAAGGATGGTGACCCATGGCAGAGCAGCCTCCTCCCGGGGAATCTCCAGCGCAACAACCGCAACAACCGTCGGAACCGGCCGCGTCCCCCGCGCCCGCTGAGGCGGCCGCGCCGCCGCCGGCCGAAGCCTCCGCGCCGCCGGCCGCCGAAGCCTCTGCTGCGCCGCCCGCACCCGCCGATGCCCCGGCCCAAGCCGCGGCCGACGAGGCGCCGGTCAGCGAGGAAGCGATCGACGCTCTCCTGAAGCAGGCGAATTTCGACAGCCCCGACGGCACCCAAGCCGCCGACGGAAAATCGCTTTCCGTCGAACAGCTCCTCAAGCAGGCGAATTCGGATGATGCGGCAACCGGCGCGTCCGAGGTGCCCGGCGGCGACGCCGAGGCGTTCAAGCTCCCCAGCTTTCAGCAGGTCATGGCCGACGCACAGGTTTCCAGCATCGATCTGCTCCGCGATGTCGAGTTGAACGTCAAGATCGAGCTTGGCCGCAGCCGAATGCTCGTCGATGAGGTCCTCAAGCTCAGCGAAGGGAGCGTGGTGGAACTGGACAAACTGGCGGGCGATCCGGTGGACGTATTCGTGAACGATCGGCTGGTGGCCCGCGGCGAAGTGCTGGTTCTGAACGACAATTTCTGCGTTCGGGTGAACGAGATCGTGCCGGGAGCGAAAGAAGAGGCGATGTGATGCCCAATTCGCCGGCGGGAAAAGCTGGATGCGCGGCCCCGCATGTACATGCGGGGCTTTGGTGCGTGATCGCGGCCGCAATTTTCTCGCTTTGGGTTGTAACCGCGGCCAGGGGAGGGCAATCGAACGCCGTTGCGCCTGCGCCAGCGGATGATGCGCTCGAATCCAGCCCGATTATTCCCGAACCTTCAGCCCCGGCCGCGGACAAATCGGCCCCCCAGCCCGCTGGCTCGGGTACGTTTGACGTGACGCGCGTGCTGCTGGCGTTGGCGGGGGTTGTCGCACTGATTTTCCTGCTGCGTGCGGCGGCCAGACGGGCGTTTCCCGGCGCGGCGGTCCAGCGTGCGAACTCCGCGGTCAAGATTTTGGCCCGAACTTCGGTCTCGCCAAAGCAACATCTGCTGGTGATTCAGTTCGGCAGGCGGCTGGTTCTGGTGGGAGACACGGGGGCGAACCTCAATCCGTTGTGTGAGATCACCGACGCCGACGAAATCGCCGGCATTCTGGCCCGCTCCCGCGACGAATCGATTTCCGTCGCCCGCCGGTTCGAATCCCTCTTCGGCCGCGCCCGCAAGGACTTCAGCGACGACCTGCCGGAGCCGGCCACGGGCGAGCAGTTCGACAACTCCAACGAAATCGTTGCGGCCAATCCATCCCTGGATGAGACGCAAAAAGAGCTGTCCGGGCTTCGCGATAAAGTCCGAGACGTGGCGCGTCAAATCGGCCGCGCATAATTTGCGCCGTCACGGCCCGGCGCGAAAATCAAAAAATCCTCCAGAAAAATCTCCGGATTCGCCCCTTCCCTCTACCGTTTGGGCGACCGGCGTGTTATAAAACGCGGCGTTACGACACGATGAGAAAGGATGCTCTCGTGAATCAGTTCCTATGGGGTACGTGGGCGGTTTTCCTCCTTCTGATCTTGCCCGCCGTCGCTCGCGCCGATCAAGCTCCCGCCGCGGCTGCGTCACCGGCGGCGGTTAATTCCGACAATCCCCTTTCCGCGGTCGAGCATCAGATTCCCGATCTGTCCAAGCGTGAGAATTTCTCGGCGGCGATGCAGATCATCGTCCTGCTGACCGTGCTTTCGCTGGCGCCGGCGATTTTGCTGATGATGACCAGCTTCACGCGCATCATCATCGTCTTTGCGCTTCTGCGCCAGGCGATGGGGACGCAGCAGCTTCCCCCCAATCAAATCCTGGTTGGACTGGCGATGTTCATGACGTTCCTGATCATGGCGCCGACCTGGCAGCGTGTGAACGATCGCGCCCTTCAGCCGTACCTGAACGGGAAAATATCCCAAACCGACGCCCTCGCCGAAGCCCAGACGCCCGTGCGCAGCTTCATGATCAACCAAATCATTCGAAGCCATAACGAATCGGACGTGGACCTGTTCATGGAGTTCGCGCATCAGCCGCGAGCCAAACACTTCGGCGACGTCGGCACCATGACGCTCATTCCGGCGTTCATGCTCAGCGAGCTGAAGACCGCGTTTCTCCTGGGTTTTCGCGTCTATCTTCCGTTCGTCATCATCGACATGGTGATCTCGTCGGTCCTGGTGAGCATGGGGATGATGATGCTGCCTCCGGTGTTGATTTCGTTGCCGTTTAAGTTGCTGCTGTTTGTGTTGGTCGACGGCTGGCACTTGATTACCGCCAGCCTGATGGGTAGTTTTGTGATGTAGTTAGTTGTTAGTTGGCCCATGGATGGGCGAAGTGACGCTCAAGGACGGGTGTGCATGTCTCCGGAACAAGCCTCGGAACTGATCCGCAATACGCTTTTGCTCGCGATGGTGATTTCCGCGCCGATGCTGGTCATCGGGCTGGTGGTCGGCATCATCGTCTCGCTTCTCCAGGCGCTGACGCAGATTCAGGAGCAAACGCTGACGTTCATTCCCAAGATCGTCTCCATGGTCGTCGCGGCGATCGCGCTCATGCCCTGGATGAGCCATCGCCTCGTGCAGTACGCGTTCGACATGTTCACAAGCGGTCACGTTCGGTGAGGCCTTTTCGGTGATGTCTTCTCATGGTGCAGGCAGCGATTAATTTCATTCCCGTGTACGTGCTGGTGCTGTTCCGCATCGCCGGCATGATGATTTGGGCGCCGCTGCTCGGCAGCCAGCAGATCCCCAAGCGGATCAAGGCGATGATGGCCTGCGTGCTGGCGGCGTCGATTGCCCCGACGCTTGTCCTCCGCGTCGCCATCCCCCAATCCGCATGGGAACTGGCCCTGGCCATCGCGGGCGAAATCATTTTCGGCGCGGCCATTGGACTCATCCTCAGCCTCATCTTCGTCGCTGCCCAATGGGCCGGTGAAATGATCGGAACGCAGATGGGCCTCAACCTCGGTCAGACGCTCAACCCCCAATACGGCGGCGGGGGAACGGTCGTCGGCGATCTCTACTTCTTCCTCACCCTGCTCATCTTCCTGTCCATCGGCGGGCACATGGCCCTGGTCAAAGGCGTCTTCGACAGCTTCACCGCCTTGCCGCTGCTCACCGTCTCGATCAATCAGCCGCTGCTGGACACCATCGTCTCCGTATTTCAGGGGGCAATGGTGCTGGCGATGCAATTGGCCGCCCCAATGTTGGTCACCATGCTGATCGTCGATCTGGTGCTGGGATTCGTGGGGAAAACCGTTCCGCAATTGAACATCATGACCGCCGGCATTTCCGTGCGGGCGCTGGTTGGAATGTTGGTCCTGATCGTGGGATTGGGTCTGACCAGCTCGATTATCCGCCTCAACCTTTTGAGCTCGGTGAAGCTGGCCTGGCAACTTTATTCCGGGCGATAGGAGTCAGTTTCAGCCATGGCAGAATCGGCCAGTGACAAGACCGAAGCCCCGACCCCGCGGCGGCGCACCGAAGCCCGCCAGCAGGGCAACATCGCGCGCAGCCACGACCTGACCAGCTCCGTTTTGCTTCTGGGCGGCCTGATGCTCATGAAATGGTTCGGGCCGCGCGTCATGTCCGCCCTCCGCGACATCGTCGCCGATATGCTCTCCGGATCCTCGATGTCCAATTTCGAGACGCGCCGCATCGGCGAGCAAATCATGCACAGCCTCAACGCGGTCGGCATCTCGCTGGCGCCGCTGCTCGGCGGGGCGATGTTCATTGTCATCGTCGCCAACCTCGCCCAGGTCGGATTCAATTTCAGCCCGCAGCGGCTGGCGATCAATTTCGCGGCCCTCAATCCGGTTCGCGGACTCAACAAGATCTTCGGGTTCGGACAGGGCGGGTTGCAGTTGCTGTTGAACCTGCTCAAGGTCGCGCTGGTCAGTTTGGTCGCCTGGTCGGCCGTCGGCGGCAGGCTCGGACAGATCATCGCCGTCCAGCGGCTTTCGCATCTCCAACTCTTCGCGTTCGCCGCGGACATGATCTTTTCCATCGGCATCCGCGTCGGCGCGCTGCTGCTGATCCTGGCGATCATCGATTACCTCTTGCAGCGTTTCCGCGTCGAGCGGAATCTGCGCATGACCAAGTCGGAGGTGAAGGACGAAATGCGCAGCATGGAAGGCGATCCGATGATGAAGCAGCGCCGCCGCCAGATCGCCGTCCAACGCGCGATGCAAAGGCTGAAGAAGGACGTTCCGAAGGCGGACGTGGTGGTCACCAATCCCACGCACTACGCCATCGCGCTGCAATATGACCAGACGAAAATGCGCGCTCCCAAGGTCGTCGCCAAGGGCGTCGATTACATGGCCCAGCGCATCCGCCTGCTGGCGGCGGAGGCCGGCGTCCCCATCATCGAACGCCCGCCACTGGCCCGGGCCATCTATCGCATGGTCGACGTCGGCCAGGAAATCCCCGAGGAATTCTACGCCGCCGTCGCCGAGATCCTGGCGTATGTCTACGAACTGACCGGAAAACATTTAACGGCGGTGGGCAACTCCGCGGCGCTGCGCAACGCCGCTGCGGCGCCGAGCGCCGCGGGTTCGGCATATTAAACAGATGGCCGCGATTCCCGCTCATCCTCTGTTCCTCAAGCTCCGCGACAACCGCGCGATGATCTTCCCGATCGGGTTCATCAGCCTGGTGCTGGTCATCCTCATTCCCCTGCCGCCCCACGTCCTGGACATTCTCCTGTGCTTCAACATCACGCTGTCGATCATCGTGCTCGTCACCACGATCTACGTCTCCAGCGCCCTGGAATTGTCGGTGTTTCCATCGCTGCTCCTGGCGTTGACGCTCTTCCGCCTCGTGCTCAACGTCGCCACCGTGCGCCTGATTCTCACGGCCGGCGACCGCGCGGCAAATACCACCACCGCCCTCACCAGCGCCGGCGACGTGATCTATACCTTCGCCGATTTCGTCACCAAGGGCTCCCTGGCCGTCGGGGTCATCATCTTCATCATCATCGGCGTGATTCAGTTCGCGGTGATCACCAAGGGCGCCACCCGCATCTCGGAAGTCGCCGCTCGATTCACGTTGGATGCGATGCCCGGCAAACAGATGGCGATCGACGCCGACCTCAACGCCGGCATCATCAACGAGGCCGAGGCCCGCAAACGGCGCAGCGACATTTCCCAGGAGGCGGACTTTTACGGCGCCATGGATGGCGCCAGCAAATTCGTCCGCGGCGACGCCGTCGCGGGCGTCATCATCACCTTCGTCAACGTTCTCGGCGGACTCTACGTCGGGATGTTCGAGCACGGTTGGAACCTGCTCGATTGCCTCTCCCTGTACACGAAGCTGAGCATCGGCGACGGCCTGGCCAGCCAGATCCCCGCGTTCATCGTTTCGCTCGCCGCCGGTTTGATCGTCACCCGCACCAGCAGCAAGACCAATCTGGGCGATGAAGTTCTCAACCAGCTTTTCGCCAAGCCCAAGGCCCTGTTGGTCGCCTGCGTGTTCATCGCGTTGATGATGTTCACCGGATTGCCGAAATTCCCGCTGATGATTTTGGGATGCTGCTGCGGCGCGCTGGCGGCGACGATCTCGCGGGGCCGGAACAAGGCCGCCCGCGCCGTCGCCGCCGGTGAAAAGGAAAAAGCCTCCAAAAAAGAGCCGGAAAAGGTCGAGAAGTTCCTCGATCTCGACACGATGGAGCTGGAAGTCGGCTACGGGCTGGTGAAGCTGGTGGACGCCTCCAAGGGCGGCGATCTGCTGGACCGCGTGAGCATGATCCGCCGCCAGGTCGCCCTCGATCTGGGGATCATCGTTCCCCCCGTTCGCATCCGCGACAACATTCAGCTCGGCGCCAACGATTACGTCGTCCGCATCAAGGGCCAGATCGTCGGCAAGGGCGTGGCGTATCCGGAGCAGTTCTTGGCGATGGACAACGGCGCGACCACGGGGCCGCTCGTCGGCGCCACGCAGACCATCGAGCCGGCGTTCGGACTGCCGGCGTACTGGATCACCGAATCGCAACGGCAGCAGGCGGAGTTGCACAACTATACCGTCGTCGAGGCCACCGCCGTTATCGCCACCCACCTCACCGAGACGATCAAGGGCCACGCCCACGAACTGCTGTCGCGCCAGGCGGTCAAGAACCTGCTGGACAATCTCAAGATCCGCGTCCCCGCCCTGATCGAGGAAGTCATCCCCACGCTGGTCAAGCCCGGCGAATTGCAGAAGGTGATGCAGAACCTGCTCCGCGAGCGCGTTCCGGTGCGAGATCTGGAGACCATCCTCGAGACGCTCAGCGATTATGTCTCCCGGACCAGGGACGTGGAAGTTCTCAGCGAATACGTCCGCCATGCGCTGGCCCGGACGATCTGCAAGCAATACGTCGACGAGCGCGACAAGTTGTGGTGCCTCACCCTCGACCCCGCCCTGGAGGAGTTGATCAACAGCCACCTGGAGCGCAGCGAACGAGGCACCAACAACACGCTGGCGCCGCAGACCGCGCAGCAGATCGTGCACCACATTGTCGCCAAGACCGCGGAGCTGACGCAGGCCGGCCGCTCGGCCGTCCTGTTGTGCGGGCCGCAGATTCGCGGCGCCCTGCGGCGGATGATCGAAAACAGCGCGCCCCAATTGGCCGTGCTGGGTTACAACGAGATCGTGCCCGAAGCGACGGTCGAAGCCGTCGCACTGGTGGGAGTGAATGGTTGACGCGAACGTTTGGCGCGGCATGTCCGCGCCATTCCGGTTTTCGCATCCTTGAAGGTGCAACGTCATGGATTACAGGACAT
>JBEKXM010000125.1:0-9792 GCA_049512115.1 Tepidisphaeraceae bacterium
ACCTTTGCCAGGGAAGACCGGGACATCGAGGGCCCCTGACACAATCGGCGACACTGCAAGACAGAAGACTTTTATCGGTTATGGTTTTCGTGCCGATCGGCAGGGCTGGCTCGAATATAATCAGGCCCTGCCGATACTGAAACCGCTGGCTGTCCTGTTTACGTTCGCAACTCCCTTCTGCAAGCGGGGACAGAATCCAGTCACCGCCTGCGGCGGCCAATGTTGAGGAGTTTCGAGCTCGGGCTCGACCTCAACCGTCCAATGACACGCCCGCTTGTCCGACCTCCTTTGGAATTGCGAAGCCCAGCCGCCGCGCATCCGCCAGGGAGGTCGGACAAGCGGGGCTGCATTGGGACGGTTGAGGTCGGGTGAGTGGCCGAAACTCTGCTGCAAAGGCCGCGGCACGCGGCGACTCCTCCCCTCCCCTTTTGCAAACGGCCGGTGCGAACGTGAGCGGGCAAGCCAGCGGCTCGCGCATCGGCGACGCCTTGTTATATACGAGCAACCGCCGCCGGACGGTGCGAAGACCGGAACCGATCAACCTCTTTTTCATCCATCCCCCCGCCGAGCCGGTCACGCACCTGAACATGGATTCTCCCAGCGCCAGCTGCGCCCGAAATCCAATAGGAAGTCGTGCGCTGGCGTCCAAGATTGGGTCCGACGGCATCACGGCATCCAAAAAATGCCGCCTGCCATTTTCAAATCGGGCGGTTTGGCTATAATCCGGGATTCTCGGCGTCGGGGACGTTCCTGGGCGCTTGTCAAAAAGTCTGGTGAGGAGTCGAGGTTTTTCATGGCTGATGAACAAGCCGCAGCAGAGGGACAAGCCCTTTCCGCGCCGGAGGGCGAAGCCCTTTCCACCGTCCAGGAGCCGGAACAAAGTCCTTATCAAATCAAGATCGAGGACGCGGGCCCGGCCACGAAAAAGGTGTCCATCGAGGTCCCGCAGGAATTGATCGCCGCCAAGCTCCAGGAGCAATTCAAGCAGCTCAGGCGGGAGGCGGCGGTCCCCGGCTTCCGGCCGGGGCACGCTCCGCAAAAACTCATCGAAAAGCGATTCCACAGCGACGTGCGCGATCAGGTTCGACGAACCCTCATCAGCGAAAGCTACGAGCAGGCGATTTCCAAGCACTCGCTGAGCGTGATCGGCGAGCCGCAGTTCGATGACCCCGAGGCAATCAAGTTGCCGGAGTCGGGCAACCTGAGCTATTCATTCGAGATCGAGGTCCAGCCCCAGATCAACCTTCCGCCGCTGACCGGCCTGTCGGTCCGGAAACCCAAGGTGCAGGTGAAGGACGAGCACGTCGATCAGGCGATGCTCAATCTCCGTCAGCAACAGGGCGCGCTGGTTCCGGTCGAGGACCGCGGGGTCGAGGCGGGCGACTATCTCATCGCCGACGTCCACCTCAAGGTGGACGGGAACGTTGTCTCGCACCAGCACGACGGCCAGGTCATCGCCAAGCCCGGCCGATTCGCCGGCATCCAGATCGACGATCTCGACGCCAGACTCCTGGGCCTGAAGACCGGGGAAAAACGGGAATTCACCGTGGCGGTGCCCCAGGCGCATCCCAACGAGCAAATCCGCGGCAAAGACGTGGCCGTCGAGATCGATCTCAAGGAGATCAAGAAACTCGAGCTGGCCGAGATCAATCAGGCATTCCTCGACAACCTGGGCTTTGCCGATGAAAAGGAGCTGCGCGACGCGCTTCGCGAGCAGATGCTCCAGCGGGTGGAATACGACGTGCAGCAAACGATGCGCGACCAGATCAACAACTATTTGTTGCAGAACGTGAATATCGACCTGCCGAGCAAGCTGTCGGACCGGCAGGCCGACCGGGTGCTGAAGCGCCGGCGGATCGAGTTGCTGATGCGGGGAATGCCGGAAGATCAGGCGGATGCGCGGATCGACGCTCTGCGGGCGAACGTCAAGGACGAGGCGCTGCGCGACCTGAAGCTGTTTTTCATCCTTCAGAAGATCGCCGGCGATTTCAACGTGGACGTGAACGAGGCGGAACTGAACGGCCGGATCTCCCTGCTGGCGGCCCAGTCCGGCAAGAGGCCGGAAAAACTCAAGCAGGAAATGTCCGCCGATGGCTCGCTGTTGAGCATGTACGTTCAGATGCGGGAGCAGAAGGCCCTCGACAAGATCCTCGAAACCGCCAGGATCGAGGAAGTGGACGTGGATGCCATGAAGGACGACAAATCGGCAACCGGCGTCGAACCAGCAGCGCTTTGGGAGACTCAGCCTTCCGATTCGGAGGGGAAGCCTACCGGGCCGGAGGCGAAGCCTACGGGGCCGGAGGCGAAGCCTACGGGGCCGGAGGCGAAGCCTACGGGGCCGTGACCCATGTCGAGAATCAACGCTCCGCGCGGCACCGCCGACACGCTGCCCGCCGATAGCTGGAAATGGCAGGCCGTCGAGGCCATCGCCCGCGACGTAGCGACGGTCTACCACTTCGCCGAAATCCGCACGCCCATCTACGAATACAGCGAACTTTTCCACCGCGGCGTGGGCGAAACGACCGACATCGTCAGCAAGGAAACGTTCACGTTTTCCGACCGCGGCGGGGATTCAATCACCCTCCGCCCCGAAGGAACCGCCGGCGTCGTCCGCGCCGCCATCGAAAATAATCTCCTCGCGCAGGAGGGTTCCCGGCAAAAACTTTTTTACATCGGTCCGAATTTCCGCTACGAACGCCCCCAAAAAGGCCGCCTGCGCCAGCACCACCAGTTCGGCGTCGAAGCCTTCGGCATCGCCGAGCCGCAGCAGGATGTCGAATGTATCCTCCTGCAATTGGATTTCTATCGCCGATGCGGAGTGAAAGAGTTCTCCCTGCAAATCAACAGCCTCGGCGACAAGGAAAGCAAAGGCCGATATCGCGACGCCCTGGTGAAATTCCTGACGCCCAAGTCGTCGCAGTTGAGCGAAGACAGCCGGCGGCGGCTGACCGAAAATCCCCTGCGCATTCTGGACAGCAAGGACCCGCGCGATCAGTCGGCCGTGATCGGCGCGCCGCCGGCATTGGAATCGTTGTCCGACAAGAGCCGCGCGCACTTCCAAAACATCCAGGCGATGCTCAAGGACCGATCCATTCCGTTTATGGTGAATCCGAATCTGGTTCGCGGATTCGATTATTACACGGGAACTGTCTGGGAAGCGACGACATCCGGGCTGGGCGCGCAAAACGCGATCGGCGGCGGCGGGCGATACGACAACCTCGTCGAAATCCTGGGCGGCCGGGGCACCCCCGGCGTCGGATTCGGCATCGGGCTGGAACGATTGCTGATCGCATTGGATGCCCAGCAGGTGACGCTTCCCGATCCGCGCCGGCCGCTGGTCTGGCTGGCGGCGCTGGGGCCAGCCGCCAGGCAGGCGGCATGGAACCTCCTGGCCGAACTCCGCGCCGCGGGGATCGTCGCTGACATGGATTTGGCCGACCGCTCGATGAAGGCCCAGTTCAAGATCGCCGACCGCGAAGCGGCGAAGTTCTGCCTCATCCTCGGCGACAATGAACTGGCCAAGGGCGAAGTGACCCTGAAGAATCTTCAGACGGGAGATCAATCCTCCGTCCCCAGGACAGAAATCATTTCGCGGGTAAAATCGGCCATTAGTTGACTTGAATCTCTTTACAAAAAGACTGACACAGAGATCACAGAGCACACAGAGAGCACAGAGTATTACCGAATTTACAGCTTCGTCTCTGTGTGCTCCGTGCCCTCTGTGCCCTCTGTGGTTTATTTAGCGAGGCGTTCCTGTGGTCGTGGAAGGCAACCGAATGGATGCGGTGAAGCCACTTAATTACGCTCCGAAGCCGCCCGCGGCCCGGCGGGTTTGGCGATGGGTTTACGTCCTCATCTTTGCGGCCGGCAGCGTCATCGCGGCGGTTCAGTGGGGTTCGGGGCTATGGCGCCGTGCCGAGTCGATCTACTGGCAACAAAAATGCCTGCGATTCCTGCAGCCGCCGAGCCATGTCGTCTTCGAGATGAATCGGGGCAATGTTCTTCATGACGAGATTTGCGTGCCGCGAATTCACTTCGAGGGAATCGACAATAGCCGGACCGTTATCTCGGACGGCACGATCTTTCTGCACGAAATGCGCCGTCCCAACGGCACGCGATGCCTGATGTCGCTCACCTTTTCGCCGATGTTCCCCATCGGGCAGATTGGATTCCGGATTCAATATCTGGAATGGGACCTTTCGCTCTGGCCGCGAATGTCGAACTGGGACTACCTGACGGTGGCGACCGACCGCGGGTCTCCGCTCGGCCATTGGAAATTCCTCGCCGGCCAGCCGGATGCGAACAATCTGTCGCATTTTACGTTCGATTATGAATTGGATGGGCTGCGCCACACCTGCGACGCATGGCTGGACAATGACGGGAAACTGATTGTTTCGCAACGTCCGTGAAGGAAAGCGCCGCGTAAACGCGGCCGCTAAAAGCTCGGTGTGGGGGGCGATCACCTTCGTCGGCGGCGCATCAAAATTCCCGCGCCGGCGATCAGCAACATTGACGCCGTCGCGGGCTCGGGGACTGACCACTCCACGGCGAACGTGCCGGTCACATTGTCGAACGTACCGGAGGCCCAGCCGTAGACGTTTCCAGAGGAGTCGATCAAGTCGGCAGAGGAGCTCGTCCATGTGCCGGTTGATGGAAGCAGCGTTTGGAGATCGACGACGGAAGCCGCCGTGCCACTCCAGAGTAGAGCGCAGGAACCACCCCACACATTGTAGTCGTTGTAGCCGAAGCCCACTTGCTGAGTGCCGTTGGTGGCTAAGGCTTCCGAATCATCGATTCCGCTGAGGTTGGTCGGGTTCAGGTCCACCGCGCTGGCGGCAGTACCGGTCCAGAGCATGGCGCCGCCGAAGGATTCGCCCGTGAATTCGTTGTAGCCCCAGCCCGCACCCACTTGCTGAGTACCGCTGGTGCCGTAGGCAAACGAATTGGTGATTCCTAGTTTGGTGGGGTTCAGGTCCACCGCGCTGGCGGCTGTGCCATTCCAGAGCATGGCATCTTCCTTCCCGGGGCCGTAGGCGTATCCCACTTGCTGAGTGCCGTTGGTAGCGTAGGCTCCCGACTCAGTGAATCCGCTCAGGTTGGTGGGGTTCAGGTTCACCGCGCTGGCGGCTGTGCCATTCCAGAGCAGCGCGACGGGGTTATTGGGGTTCCCACTGGTCGCGCCGCACCCCACTTGCTGACTGTCGTTTGTACCGTAGGCAAGTGAACTAACGAATCCGAGGTTAGTAGGGTTTAGATCAACCACACTAGCGGACGTCCCAGTCCAGAGTAGCGCGTGGTAATTATTGCCGGTGCCAACGCCATAGCCCACTTGCTGATTGCCTTCGGTGGCGGAGGCGATTGAATAGCTGACTCCCAGATTGGTCGGATTAAGGTCAACCACCCCCGTAGCCGTCCAGAGCAGAGCGTGGTTGTAAGAGCCCGCCTCATTGAAGCCGCTGCCGACGGTCTGATCGCCAGACATGTAAACGGCTATGCTATCGAAACCGCTCGGACACGGCAGCGAATATAGCACTGACCCGATATACGCCTGGCCCATGGACTGTGATGGGGCGGCGAATGCGGCGGTGGCGACCAGTAGGAGAAATTTCCGATTCGTTTTTCTGCCCTCTTCCTCTTGTCTTTGTGGGCTCCCTCAGAGGTGCGTCAAAAAAAAAGGAATCGCACTTGCCCACATCCGCCTACAGTTAGTATGTATCAATGGCCGTCAATCTCAAACGAAAAAACCAACTTTCTGCTGCGGTATTTTGCCGCAGGGGCAATCCGGACGTTGCGAAGTAACTCGACCGCGGTCGGCAATCGCCATCCATCAACGCCAAGGCAATGAACCGCGGATGGCGCGGAAATCGCGGATAAATTCATCCCCTATCCGCGTTTATCCGTGTCATCCGTGGTTTCAATCCTTTCCCTGCGAGTTATCTGCCGTCAGGGCGTTCTGGCAACAACCTATTGGCGGTTAAGTGAGGATTCGCACATCCCGATCTGGTTAATAACTCGCCAGTTGCTTTTCTCGCTGCGCACATTCAGGAGATACAAGTCATGAGCGATCGCTCCAAATCAATAGTTGACGTTTCGGCCCCGGCGGCAGGCTCGGTCTCACAGGATTCGCTTGTCAATGCCGGACAGGAAATTCTGAACGACACGCTGACGTCTCCCGCAGCGCCAACTGAAACCGGCGGGCTTCATTTGACCCCCGCCGAGGTGGCCGATCTTGATTCGCGGCGACAATTCATTCAACTGTTGCGCGAAAAGAAGCTCAAGGTCAACAAGATCAAGGCGGCCATCAAATATGAAGATGAATTGGAAAGTCTCCAGATCGAATTGGTGAAGCTGCAACGATGGATTCAGAAGGAAGGCAAGCGACTGGCGATCATTTTTGAAGGCCGCGACGCGGCCGGCAAGGGCGGGACCATCCGGCGGTTCATCGAGCATCTCAATCCGCGCGCCATGCGCGTGGTGGCTTTGCCCAAGCCCACAGCGGAAGAGCTTGGGCAATGGTATTTCCAACGCTACATGAAGCAATTGCCCAACAAGGGCGAAATCGTCTTCTTCGACCGCAGTTGGTACAACCGCGGAATCGTCGAGCCGGTCAACGGATTCTGCACGCGGCAGGAATACGAGCGCTTCATGCAACAGGTGCCGGAGTTCGAGCACATGCTGGTGGAAGACGGCGTGATCATCGTGAAATTCTGGTTTTCCATTTCCCGCGAAGTGCAATTGGCCCGCTTCGAATCCCGCCGCGACAATCTGCTGAAACAGTGGAAACTGAGCCCGCTGGACGGCAAGGCGCAGGATTTGTGGGATTCGTACACGAAATACAAGGAAACCGTTTTCAGCCGGACGCACACCAGTTACAGCCCGTGGATCATCGTGAAGGCAAATGACAAGAAGCGTGCCCGGCTGGAGAGCATTCGATACCTGCTGTCGCTGATCGACTACGAGGGCAAGGACAACTCGCGCACGTCATTGTTCCCCGACCCGGACATCGTCACGCGATTCCACCGCGGCGCGGTGAAGATTGACTGAGGAATAAAAAGAGCTGAACCACGGATTGCGCGGATAAGAAGCGAATTTGTCCGTGCAATCCGCGTTATCCGTGGTTCCATTTTTATTTTAGTGGAGGGGGAACCAGAGGGGCAAGTCACGGCACCGCGCCCATTGTTTCCGGGGAAATCTCCTCCATTGGCTTGACAGGCGATCCCGATAATACCGGGCCGAGGCGGGCCATCGGACGCGCCGCGGCGGCCGCGAGGATCATGCAGGCGCCGATCAACGCGAACGGGCCGAAATAGCCGGTTTGGATGTCGGCTTTCGGGCCGAGGCGGTCTACCCAGGCTCCCATGACCCAGGGGCCTAATGCGCCGAACGTGCCGGCGATCAGCAGGAACAATCCCACAACCCTTCCGCGAAATTCGGATGAGACGCGCTCGAGCATGGCGGCGTCGCTGACGGCGTAGCTGGCAAGCTGCATCGTTTGAAACGCGCACAGGATCACCAACGCGCCGCCGAGGGGCCAGAGCGGGGTGGTTGCGGCGATCAGGCCGCCGAGGACCAGGATCACGCTCAGCCCCGGCAATCGCCGGCGCATGGGCGTGAGATAAACGGCCAGGGGATTGAAAACCACGCTGGGCAGCATCATGACTCCGACGAACAGGCCGGCCGCGCCGACGTTCAGGTGGAAGACATTCTTAACGTAGATCGCGGCCAGTGAAAGCCCGGCGACGCCGGCGAAATCGCGGAACATCAGGACCAGCGCCAATCGCATCACTCGCCGGTTCAGGGCGGGATCGGTTGGCGGAGATTTTCGAGCAGGCCCGGCAATCGCGTCGGCGCCGATGAGCATGAAGATGATTCCGACGAGGAGTCCGGCGAGGGCCATCTCGACGCAGGGTTTTTGCCATTGGGCGACGTTCCAGAGATGCCAGGATGCGCGGGCCGCGCGCCAGCCGGCGATCTGGGGTCCGAAGAAAAATCCCAGACCCGAGCCGATGCCGAGGATGCCGATCGCCATGCCGGGCGATTTGGGGTAATGGGAACTGCTCAGCGCGTTGGCCGCGGGGTGGAAGATAGCGCCGAAGATTCCGGCGGCGACGGCCAGGACCAGGATGAGCCCATATTGCCGGCTCAGGCCGATGGCCAGGATGGCCAGCGCGTTGCCCAGAAGGCCAATGGCCAGAAGCGTTTTTCGGCTATGCCGGTCGGCCGCTAGGCCGGCGGCATAGCTGCCGAGGTTATACACCGCGCCGTAGAGGGTGACGATCAGCGCCGCCGCCCCCACGCCGGAAAGTTTCAGGTCCTCGGCGATGCGGAAATAAAGCGGCACGAACATCGACCCGTACGCATGCGTGAATCCATGCAGGATCGTGCACAGACCGAGCGTGAGATGGCTTCGGCGAGAACCGCTGGCGTTCATTCTCGCCTCAGCACGTCGAGAAACGCCTGGCCATACATGCGGATTTTGTACGGACCCATCCCCTTGACGCAAGCCAGCGCCGTTTCGTCGGCGGGCGCCTGCTGGGCCAATTGCTTGAGCGTGGAATCGTGGCAGATGACGTACGGCGGCATTCCGCGCTCGCGCGCGATGCGCGTGCGAAGCTGGCGGAGCGCCTCGAAGCGCACTTCCACCTCGGGGGTCATCGGCTGATCGTCTTGCACTATATATCGCGTTTTTTGCGGCGCGGCGGCCGGGGCGATCCTGCTGGGCAGCAGATCGGCCAGGATGGCCGGCGGGGGCTGCTCGCCTCGCATCACCGAAACGCCCGGCGGGGTGAGTTCGACGACGGGGCGGAATTTCACGCCGTCCGGGTCGCGCTGCCGCGCCAGGCCCGATTCCAGCACCCGATGCAGCATGGCGATCAGGCGCTTGATGGAATACGCCTTGAGCAAACCGAACGTGGACAATTCATCCAAACCCCATTTTTGCGTCCGTTCATTGATAGACCCGGCAAGGACTTCGGCGACCACGCCCACGCCGAATTTTCCCCGGCATCGCGCGATCGCCGAAAGCAGTTGCCGAACCACCGTCACCACCTCATCCGCCACCGCGCCGGCGGCGCCGCGGACCATCGAGGGGTCCCGGCCCTTGCGACACACGTCGCAGCCGCAGTCGTCCACTTCCGTTTCGTCGCCGAAATAATCCAGGATCATCTGCCTGCGGCAACGGTGCGTCGTGGCATATTGGATCATCAAATCCAGCTTTTGGCGGGCATGTTCCTTCCGCTTTTGGATCAACTCCGGATCGGCCCCGGTGTTTTCCTCGCCCAGCTTGTCGATGAAAAACTCCTGTACGAACCTGTCCTGATAGCTGAACAGGATGACGCATCGTGCCGGCTGCCCGTCGCGGCCGGCCCGGCCGGCCTCCTGGTAATACGCCTCCAGCGTCCCCGGAACGTTGTAATGCGCCACCAGCCGCGTATCCGGCTTGTTGATCCCCATTCCGAACGCGTTGGTCGCCACCGCGATGGCGCCGGCGGTTTGCATGAACCGCTCCTGGCTGGCCGTGCGCGACGCGGGGTCCATTCCGGCGTGATAACGCACCACCGCGCGCCCGCCCATCGCCTGCCGCAACAGCCCGTCCAGTTCGTCCACCACCTTCCGCGTCGCGCAGTACACGATCGCGCTCCCCCGTTCCTCCCGCAGCATCTCGATCAGCTTCGCGTCCTTCTCCCCGACGTTGGCCATGCGACGCGATTCATACAGCAGCCCCGGCCGATCGAAACCCGTCACCACGACGGTCGGCTCCCGGAGGCCAAGTTGCGTGATTATGTCGCCGCG
>JBEKXM010000126.1:0-9784 GCA_049512115.1 Tepidisphaeraceae bacterium
GGCCGCTGTTGCGGACGATCCTGACCAGCCGGGCGTTTTACAGCCCACAGGCGGTGGGGGTGCAGATCAAGTGTCCGGTTCAGTTGGTGGTGGGGACGATCCGGATGCTGGGCCTGCGGATGCCGCCGGGGCAGGCGCTGCAAGCGGCGTTGAATCAGATGGGGCAGGTGCCGCTGATGCCGCCGAACGTTCGGGGTTGGCCGGGCGGGCGCATGTGGATTAACACCAGCACGCTGTTCATCCGGTATAACACGGGGGTATGGCTGGCGGGCGGGGAGGTTCCGGCGCTGGCGCGGGTGGATCGCAAGGGGAATGCCCGCGGCTTGCTGGGGCCTGGATTGGCCAAGTCAACGGATTTCGACCCCGATGCGGCCGGGTCGCCGGATGAGGTCGCCGAGGCCTGGGTCAAGCGATTGATCCAGCGCCCCGTCGATGCGGACAAGAAGCGGGTTCTGGCCGACGTGCTGGCGGATGGGGTGAATCCGGATTCGGTGCGGAAGATTGTGCAGTTGATCGTGTCGATGCCCGAGTATCAGTTGTGCTAACGCGGAGAAGCCATGGAAAAGAACGTCTCGACTCGCCGGATCTTTTTGCAGAAGGGTTTGACGCTCCTGGCGGTCGCGCCGACGATCCCGACGTTTTTGGATCAGACGGTGATGGCGCTGAGCGATCCGTACGACACGAAGTTGACGCAGCGGGCGACGGGCAAGGATGGGAAGGTCCTGGTGGTCGTGCAATTGTCCGGCGGCAACGACGGGCTGAGCATGGTCATTCCCTACGGCGATGACGTGTATTACCAGGCCCGCGCCAGGATTTCACATCCGGTCAAGGATATCCTGAAAATCAACGGCTATGTTGGGCTTCATCCAAATCTGACGGGACTGAAGAACCTGTATGACAACGGCGATCTGGCGATCGTTCAGGGGGTTGGATATCCGAACCCGAACCGGTCGCACTTCCGCTCGATGGATATTTGGCAAAGCGCCGAGCCGGAGCGGCAGCAGCCCAGCACCGGCTGGATCGGGCGTTATTTCGACAACACCTGTCCGGGTTGCGATCCGCACGTGGGGGTTGCCATTGGCGACGCGCTGCCGCTGGCGATGCAGGGCGAGAAGGTGTTGCCGGTGAGTTTCGAGCGTCCGGACAGTTATCGGTACAACGGCCGGGACAAGGCGGATTACGTCAAGCTGAACCAGGCGGATTTGCAGGGATCGGCGATCCTGCCCCCGAAGACCCTCACCGCCAGGAATCAACTCGATTTCCTCCACCGGACCGCCATGGACGCGCAGTTGAGCAGCGAAGAGATTCTGCGCTTGACGCGGAACCATTCATCGCCGGCGCCGTATCCGGCCAATGAATTCGGAAATGGGCTGAAGACGATCGCGGCGATGATCGCCGGTGGCTTGGCGACGAGGGTCTATTACGTGGCGCTTGGCGGGTTTGACACGCACGTGGGTCAGTTAGGGCGGCATGATGCGCTGATGAAGCAATTGTCGGAGGGACTCAGTGCATTCTGGCAGGATTTGAAACAGCAGAAGAACCAGGATCGGGTGCTGGCGATGACGTTCAGCGAGTTTGGCCGCCGGGTGCAGGAGAATGCCAGCAACGGGACGGATCACGGGGCGGCGGCGCCGATGTTCGTGATGGGTTCGAGCATCAAGCAGGGGATCGTCAGCCCGCATCCGTCCCTGACTGACCTGGACCAGGGCGACCTGAAATACGTGGTGGATTTCCGGTCGGTTTATGCCAGCATGTTGCAGAACTGGCTGAACACGCCCAGCAAGCCGATCCTGGGCGATCAGTACCCGCTTTTGCCGCTGGTGAAAGACGCCTGACAACGGTCAAGTAATGAAGTCCCGATGGGCCTTGGCGATACATGGGGACGGTTGAGTCCTGCGGGAATTCCCCGAGGCGTTCAAACCTCGGGGGTTTTTTTGCTTTTGCGGATTTATAACGGCTGTAGGGGAAACCGGATAGCTCATTTCGTCGTAGACTCTTTTGGCCGTGCAGGCTAAGCTACTGTGTCGGGATCGTTCTTGAATCAACGGGCGCCAACCCATGCCGGAAATCTCACTCCGGCACCGCTCTTTCGCAACGAATTGGGTGCAAACCGGCCGAAGATACTTGCAGTGGCCGGCATTGCAACTCCGTTCCAGGAATGGAATGGTAGGGGTGTGGCCATACTTTGTGGCATGGCTGCGAAACCCCCACCCCAACCCTCCCCCTGAGTACAGGGGGAGGGGGATAAGAGGGGAAGCGTGCCACGAAATATGGCCACGCCCAATGGTAAACTTGTGGCAAGCCGTCGACGGCTTGGATGGAGCCAACACGCTTTTGGCGGAGCAAACACGCTTTGATGGAGTACGAAAACCATGCCTTCAAAATCCAATGCGTTGGTGTCGCTGATCGATAAGAAACTGGACGTGTCGAACTTCCGGGAGCAACACTGGGAAGGCTCCTTGTGGGAGTATCTGGACATGGTGATGGAACATCCGGTGGTGGCGCGGAACGCGTTTCAACGGGTGTACGACATGATCTTGTCGTACGGCGTGGAGTCGTACACCCAGTTCAAGCAGGAATACAACCGGTACAAGTTCTTTGCCGATCCGATCGATCACGGCGCCGACGCGATTTACGGGCTGGAAAAGCCGCTGATGCAGCTTGTGGATTTCTTCAAATCCGCGGCGCAGGGCTACGGCACGGAAAAGCGCATCCTGCTGCTGCACGGGCCGGTGGGATCGAGCAAATCGACGATGGCCCGGCTGCTGAAGAAGGGGCTGGAAAATTACAGCCGGACGGAAGCGGGGCGATGCTATACGTACATGTGGCGAGTGCATCATAAAGGTCCGGCGGGGGACGAGGCGGAGCAGTTCGTCGAGTGCCCGATGCACGAGGAGCCGCTGCTGCTGATTCCGCGCGAGGCCCGCAACGACGTGCTGGAGGCGATCAACGAGAAACTGCCCGATGGACGCAAGATACGCCTGTTCGGCGACGTCTGCCCGTTCTGCCGGAAGATTTACGGCGATCTGCTGGAGGATTACGGCGGCGATTGGAAGAAGGTGATGGAGCACGTCAAGGTCAAACGGCTGATCCTGTCGGAGAAGGATCGCCTGGGCATCGGCACCTTCCAGCCCAAGGACGAGAAGAACCAGGACAGCACCGAACTGACCGGCGACATCAACTACCGCAAGATCGCCGAGTTCGGCTCGGATTCCGATCCGCGCGCCTTCAACTTCGACGGCGAATTGAACATCGCCAATCGCGGAATCGTCGAGTTCATCGAAGTGCTGAAGCTGGACGTGGCGTTCCTGTACGACCTGCTGGGCGCCAGCCAGGAGCATCTGATCAAGCCCAAGAAATTCGCCCAGACGTATATCGACGAGGTCATTCTCGGCCACACCAACGAGCCGGAATACAAACGGCTCCAGGGCAACGAGATGATGGAGGCGTTCCGCGACCGGACCATCAAGATCGACGTGCCCTACAACATCCGGCTGGACGACGAGGTGAAAATTTACCTGAAGGATTTCGGTCCGGACAAGATCAAGGGTCTTCACATCGCGCCGCACACGATCGAGGTGGCGGCCATGTGGGCGGTCCTGACGCGCCTGTCCGAGCCGAAAAAGGCCGGCATCACCAAGTTGCAGAAGATGAAGCTTTACAACGGCAAGAACATCCCCGGCTTCACCGAGGACAGCATCAAGGAACTGAAGGAAGAGGCGCCCCGGGAAGGGATGCAGGGGATCAGCCCCCGCTACATTCAGGACAAGGTCAGCAATTCGCTGGTCAGCCATCAGGCGCAACTCGACAAGTCCATCAATCCGTTCATGGTGATGAACGAACTGGAAGGCGGGTTGGTGCATCATTCGCTCATAACGGATGAAGAGCTGAAGAAGGAATACAAGGAGCTGCTGGCGGTGGTGCGGGAGGAATACGAGGACATTCTCAAGGCCGAGGTGCAGCGGGCGATCAGCGCCGACGAGGACGCGATCAAGCGGCTGGCGACGAATTACATCGAGAGCGTCCGGGCCTACACGCAGCACGAGCGCGTGCGCAACCGTTACACGGGCCGCGACGAGGACCCGGACGAGCGGCTCATGCGGTCGATCGAGGAGAAGATCGACATTCCCGAGGCCCGGAAGGACGATTTCCGGCAGGAAATCATGAATTACATCGGCGCCCTGGCGCTGGACGGCAAGAAGTTCGAATACAACACCAATGCCCGATTGCTCAAAGCGCTGGAACTCAAGCTGTTCGAGGACCAGCGCGACACGATCAAGCTGAAGAACCTTGTCAGCAGCGTCGTGGACGACGAGACGCAGCAGAAGATCGACGTGGTGAAACAGCGCCTGATCAAATACTTCGGATACAACGAAACGAGCGCGACGGACGTGCTGAATTACGTCGCGAGCATTTTCGCGCGCGGGGATTCGAAACAGGATGAATGATGCGGAGATTTAACCGCCGTTCCGGATATTCGCTGGTCGTGGTTGGATTGCTGGGGATCGCATTTTTCTGGATCACCGATCCGCGCTACGGCCTGGCGCTGCGATGGAGCCGCGGCGAAAATCCGATCGATCTGGCCAACTGGCATCTCCCGGGTACGATCCTGGGATTGGCCGGATCGCTTTTGGTTTTTCTGATCGGATTATATCTTCTGTCGAGGAAGGTGACATAAGGAGGTTTTTCCGTGGTGAATGAACTAAAGGACCTTCTGGATCGCGAGCCGTTCGCGGCGTTTCGCATCGTTCTAACCAGTGGAAGCAGTTATGAGGTGACCAGCCCGTATCAGATCGCGATCGGGCAAACGCAGTTGGACTATTGTTTCCCGCGCTCCGACCGCAAGGCGGTCCTGAGAATGAATCAAATCGCCGCTTTCGAGGATTCCGAGCCGGCAAAATCATGATCCTGAAGATCGAAAAAGATCACCAGCGATTCCGGCAGATCGTCAAGGGCCGGATTCGCGATGACCTGCGCAAGTTTCTCACCAAGGGGGAATTGATCGGAAAGGAGGGGAAGCACCTGATCAGCATTCCGGTGCGCGGGATCGAGTTGCCGCATTTCCGGTATGGGGACAATTCCGCGGGCGTCGGGGCGGGGGAGGGCAAGGAGGGCGACGTCGTCGGCCAGGGACAGGGCAAAACCCAGGGCGGCACCGAGTCCGGACAGCACATCATGGAGGTGGACCTGACCCTGGACGAGTTGGCGGAGATTTTGGCCGAGGAGTTGAAGCTCCCGCGGATCGAGCCCAAGGGAAAGCACCGGATCACCACGCTCCGCGACAAGTACAGCGGCATTCGACGCGTTGGGCCGGCATCTTTGTTGCATTTCAAGCGCTCGTTCAAGGAAGCGCTCAAACGCCAGATCATGATCGGCGATTACGATCCCGACCAGCCCATCATCATCCCGCAGCGGAAGGACATCCGCTATCGAAGCTGGAAAGAGGTGAAGAGCCCGCAGTCCAACGCGGTGATCGTGTTCATGATGGACGTCTCCGGCTCGATGGGCGAGGAGCAAAAGGAACTGGTGCGCGTTGAGAGTTTTTGGATCGACACCTGGCTGCGGACGAATTACGAGGGCATCGAATCACGATACATCGTGCACGACGTTCAGGCCAAGGAAGTGGACAAGCACACGTTCTACCACCTTCGGGAAGACGGGGGCACGAAGATCAGCAGCGCATTCCGCTGCGCCAAGGCGCTGTTGGATTCGCACTACTCGTCCGACGAGTGGAACATTTACCTTTTCCACTTCAGCGACGGGGACAACAGCTCAGAGGCCGACAGCCGCGACTGCGTGAAGCTGCTGAAGGAGCAGCTTCTGCCGATCTGCAACATGTTCGGCTATTGCCAGGTGGCCAGCGCCTACGGTTCGGGGAATTTCATCAACGTTCTGCACGAGCATCTGAGGAATCACGAGAAGGTTCTGACGAGCCGGGTGAATTCGAAGGATGACATTTACGATTCGATCAAGACGTTTTTTGGGAAGGGGCATTGACTTTTGCCTCGTCCGCTTTTTGAGATTCTTGGCCCGATTCGAAACGTGCGTGTGATTGTCGGCGGACGAAGCGTGCGCATTCGGAAATACTTGCGGGCGCAGTTTGGAGGACGGGATTGGCGTAAAATGAAGGGCGATGCGTTGGTGCGTGACATAAAAGGTGAGATATATGAAGCAGAAATTCATTGGTTCGAAGCGCACGGCCTCGGGCGCAGGCTCGAACGGATCAAACGCCCGCTCAACCGGCCCTGATCGCCGTAAACGATCCCATCCTTTTTTCGCGATGTGCATTGAGCGCGGGGGATATAAGGTTTCGTTACAGCTTGGAATGGCCTACAAGGTTATCCGGCCAGAGGCGAATGACCCGGCATATTTCTTTCGGGTTGTCGACGAAGAAGGAGAGGATTATCTCTATCCAGCGGACTGGTTCGTTCCTCTCGATCTTCCGCCTAAAGCAAGGAAAGCGATCGTCGCGGCCCGCGCATAGCGACCGCATCAGCTATTCATCGTTCTTATGACAACGACCTCCACCAAACCGATCACGGCCGACGGATTGCTCAAGATGGGCGATATCGGCCGATGCGAGCTCATTTATGGGGAGCTGGTCATGATGAGTCCGGCGGGATTTGGACACGGCGAGATCGCGTTGCGAATCGGAAGGTTTTTAGGGAATTTTGTCGAGGAGCACGATCTGGGCGTGGTGCTTGCGGCAGAAACGGGCTTCCTTGTTGAACAGAGTCCTGATCTTGTCCGCGCGCCGGATGCCAGTTTTGTTCGCAAGGATCGAGTGCCGAAAGCGGCGTGGAGCAAGTTCTTTCCGGGTGTTCCCGATCTTGCCGTCGAAGTGGTTTCGCCGGACGACACGAAACGGGAAATCGCGGAGAAGGTGAACATGTGGCTGGCGCATGGGACCACCTCGTGTTGGGTTGCAGATCCAGGGACGATGACGCTGATGATCCACCGGATGGGGAAAAAGCCGGTTCGTTTGACGGTGCGGGACAAGATCAGCGATGAGCCTGCGCTTCCGGGATTCGCTTTGCCGGTTTCCAAAATCTTTAGGCGGGCATGATTTCGCCGGTCCACCCGTCCCTGGGTATAATGCCCCGTAATGATGATTTCCTTACTCGCCGAAGCCACCGGCAACACAAACCTATATTGGGTGCTCGTACCGCTCGGAGGCTTTCTGCTGCTGCTTTTGGCGGTGGCGATGATCGAGCGGCGCGCCTCTCTGCCCTATGTTCGCGTGCCGATGGAATCGGTTCAGACCCTATCGCCTTACGTGAGGCGGATGAGCGACGACGTCAACGCCGAGGGGTTTGTTTTCGGTGATTACGTCGCGCACGCCAAGCCGTCGATTAAAATATGCGGCACCGTCTGGCTGTCGCGCGACGGGCGAACGCTTATGCTTACATCGTCGGGCACCGTATCCAGGCTGCGGTCGAAGCAGACATTTCTTTTTTCACAGCTCAATGATGGAACCTACCTGTGCACGACGGACAACATCGGCGAGAGCGATCCGTCCAGGCTGCTTCGGTTCAAACGCCATTGGAACGGGTTATTCGCGGATTTATGGAGACTTCATCAAAAGCGCCTTATCAACCAGGGGTTTGCCGTTACGGCATTTCGTCAGTCGGTTCCGTTCGATCTACTCACCGACATCTACGGTCGCCGAACTCAAGCGATGATTGAAAAGGGTCTGGGACGATACGTAGATGCCGACCAAGCATACTGGCGACATACCTTTCTCGGCGCGCTGCACATTTGCGGCGGATTTTTTGTGCAATTCGGCGAAGCGGCGCCGCAGTTCTGGCGGAGATATCTGCCGGGCGCCGGATCGGCCGTTTAATTTGCGCTGCCAACATTTGCGAGCCTCGGTATAGTCGCTGTCATCCGGAAGGAGTTTTGCGATGAAGGCGGTCGCGGTATTCCCATCGAGCAAGCAGGTCAAAATCATCGATCATCCGGAGTCTTCGATTTCATCGCCGACGGACGTGAAATTGCGGATGATCGACGTCGGCATCTGCGGGACGGACAAGGAGATCGTCTCGTTTCAATACGGCACGCCGCCCCAGGGGTCGGATTATCTCGTGATCGGGCACGAATCGCTGGGGGAAGTCGTGCAAACGGGGCCGGGGGTCAAGACGCTCAAGAAGGGCGATCTGGTGGTGATGATGGTCCGGCGGCCGTGCGAACATCCCCAGTGCGTGGCTTGCCGGGCCGGGCGGCAGGATTTCTGCTACACCGGCGATTTCACGGAGCGCGGCATCAAGGGCCGGCATGGATTCATGACCGAATATGTCGTCGATGACGAGAAGTACATGAATCTCGTGCCCGGCAATTTGCGCGACGTGGCGGTGCTGGTCGAGCCGCTGACGATCGCGCAGAAGGCGCTCGAGCAATTGTGGCAGGTTCAGTCGAGATTGCCGTGGGCGTGTCCGGTGGAGCCGGGGAAGCCGGCGGGGTATTGCCACAAGGCCGTCGTGCTGGGGGCCGGGCCGGTGGGTTTGCTCGGGGCGATGGCGCTGGTGGTGCAGGGATTTCAGACTTACGTTTATTCCAGGACTGCACCGCCGAATCCGCGGGCCGATCTTTGCTCGGCCATCGGGGCGCAATACATTTCATCGGAGGAGACGTCCGTGGATGAATTGGCGAAGAGGGTGGGCGGGATCGACGTGGTGTACGAAGCCGTCGGGGCGTCGTCCCTGGCGTTCGACGTGATGCGCGTGCTGGGAACCAACGGGGTATTCATTTTCACGGGAGTTCCCGGCCGGAAAGCTCCGATCCAAGTGGACACCGACCTGCTAATGCGCGATTTCGTGCTGAAAAACCAGGTGATTTACGGCACGGTGAACGCCGGCAAGCAGGCGTTCCTGGACGCGATCGGCGATCTGGCGGAGTATCGCAGGCGTTGGCCGGATGCGGTGAGAAGGTTGATTACCGGCCGGTTCAGGATCGATCAGGCGATCGATCTGTTGACGGGGCGGGTGGGGGGGATCAAGAACGTGGTGAGCCTGCAATGAGCAACGGCGCAATGAGCAACGGCGCAGAGCACGCGCGCCTGCGGGAGGATGCGGCGCGCAAGGCCAACTGGAAGCGATGGGGGCCGTATCTTTCCGAGCGGCAATGGGGGACGGTGCGGGAGGATTATTCGGCGAATGGGGATTGCTGGAATTATCTTCCGCACGATCACGCGCGGAGCCGGGCGTATCGCTGGGGCGAGGACGGGCTGCTGGGGATCACCGATCGCGAATGCCGGCTGTGTTTCGCGCTGGCGTTGTGGAACGGGCGGGACCCGATTCTGAAGGAGCGGCTGTTTGGTTTGACGGGGCCGGAAGGAAATCATGGCGAGGACGTGAAGGAGCAGTATTTCTATCTCGATTCCACGCCGACGCATTCGTACATGAAGGGGTTGTACAAATATCCGCAGGGTTTGTTTCCCTACCAGCAGCTCGTGGAAGAGAACCGCCGGCGAACCCGGCTCGAACCGGAATATGAGATTCTGGACACGGGCGTTTTCGATCAGGACAAATACTTCGACGTGTTCGTTGAATATGCCAAGAACGCGCCGGACGACATTTTGATCCGGATCACCGTGAACAACCGGGGCTCGGAGCCGGCGACGATTCATTTGTTGCCGACGCTATGGGCGCGGAATTCGTGGATTTGGGGGTGTCTGCACGAGGGATGCGAGATCAAGCCGCATATCGCAAAATCGGGGCTGGCATCGGTGGACGTGGATCACGTTTCGCTGGGGAAATTCCGGCTGGTCGCCGAGCCGCGGGGAATG
>JBEKXM010000127.1:0-9768 GCA_049512115.1 Tepidisphaeraceae bacterium
CAGGTGAACAGGTGAACGCAGGGGAGCGGCCGCGGTATGGGGCAGCGGCGCTTTGTATCGCAGGCTTTTTCGAGGTTCTCCCGCCCAACTGTTCTCCTGCTCCCCTACTCCATTGAAAAAGGCCACCCGAAGGTGGCCTTTTTCAATAGCGGGGGGAGGATTCGAACCTCCGACCTCCGGGTTATGAGCCCGACGAGCTACCAGGCTGCTCTACCCCGCGATCTATATTCATTTTAGATCGCCACGCGGGGGTGTCAAGCCTTAGCCCGTTAAGTTGGCATTTTCGGGTGTCACGCTTATTTGGGGCGTTGGCAGATTGCCCATTGCCTATTGCCTATTGCCTATTGGGTTACGGAGACCGCCGTCTCCTCTTCTTTCAATAGGCAATTGGCAATCACCAGACCTATCCGCCACGAACGGGCGGTACACCCTGCCTCATCCTCCCCACTTGCGTTGGCCCGACCAAGGCGGGTAGATTTTTCGGGTGTGGATGAGCTTTGGCGGCTGTTTGTAGCCTGAGACACGACGATGCGAGTGGTGACGATTTATTCCAAGCCGGATTGCGAGCTGTGCAGCGAAGCGGAGGCGGTCATCCGGCAAGTGGCCACCCGCCGGCGATTTCGCTTCGAGAAAAAGAACGTTCTGGAAGATCCCGCGCTTCAGGAGCAATTCGGCTCGTTCATTCCGGTGGTGCACGTCGATGGCCAGGAGATCGCCAGGCATCGCCTGACCGCGTTCGCGCTGGAAACGGCGCTGACGCGATGATAGAGGGGGAGACGGGGAGATTGGATTGAAAGACGGATTATTGCGGGAAATCCACGATCCACGCCCATTCCGCGACGCTGGAAGGGGGCAGCGGGCTGACGCCAAGATGCCGGAGCATATTGAGGCATTGGGCTCGGTGGTGCATGCCGTGCGTCGTGACGTGCGTGATGACGGCGCCGCGCGTGAAGCAGTATTCCTTGCCGGCGCGCGTGCGTTTGACGATTTGGTCCAGGGGACGGCTTTTCGCGATCGCGATGAAATCGGCGGTTGATTCATCGAGGATTTGAAGCAATTGGACGGGCGAACGCCCAACGCCGCCCTGATCGATCCGCGGACGAGGGGGCCGCTCGGCCAGCGTGTCGGTCCAGGTATTCATCGCGGCCAGCATGTGGGTGATCGTCGCCTGAAGCGAGCCGGGGCCGATCTCGAATTTCCGGGCGAATTGATCGGCGGTGAGTTTTTCGCACGCCGATAAAATCTGCCGCGTCGCCCATCTGTCGTGTTCAAGCTGAATATCCAACGGATTGCTGGTTGGCATTTCGGCGTTCTCCGATGCCGCTCGTGACGGCCGGGAGATTATGCCGTCAAGGTTTGGAATTTCCAACCGGCGGGACCGTGCCGCATTCCGGGCATCGGTCGGGCGTGGCGCGAAGATCGTAGCCGCAATGGGCGCAGACTCCCTGCACCTTGCGTCTGCGTTCCGCCCGTGATCGACGATAATACATAACGGGCGCAACGATCAACGCCGCGCACACTGCCCAATATGGGATCAGGAGGACGTGAGTGTCCTGAAAGTGTGGAATGGGCTTGCCATCGTCGCCCATCGTGGTTGTCTGGACCTGATGGACGTAGAAAAAACCGAGGAGCCGTACGCCGTGCAGACTATTCAGATAGGCGTCCTGAAGACCGCGTTGGTTAGTGGCCACTCGGTGGGAAAATGCACTGAAGCCAGCGGGATCGGAAGACGTTACCCGCCGCAACCACCAGTCCGCCTCGATGCCGCCGATGCTCGAATAAAGACCGCCGCCGCGCCGCCAGCCGACCGCCGGCGAATCTTCGCCGCCAATTGTGTCCCCGTAGAAATAACTGCGGCCCCACATCACCACCGCGGCCACGCACAATAAAAGTGATGCCAGGGCCAACAGATTGAACAGCCGACGTTTCACGGCCGCTATTCTAATCGGGCAAGACTATCAGTTCCTCAATCTCCCGAACGTGTCGTGAACGAAACGCGGCGCGACGTTGTAGGAATGATTCAGTTTGCCAATTATTGCCGAAAGAAAGGCGAGCGGTTAAAATTCCGGGTCGCGGCTTTGCACGTCGCGTGGCCGGCAACAGAGTGTCATCCATTATGCCGCTACTATGTCGCTGGAGAAGCTCATGAATGTCCGTGCTTTGAGTATTTTCGTCGGCGTCAGTTGCTTTTTACTGGGCGGTCATCTGGCTGCGTCGTGTGGTGGCCAACAATGGACGCAAGAACGCTCGGCGATCATATCGCTTTGCATGATTATAGTTGCTGCAAGTAGCTTTGCTTTCTTTTCGACCTTCAAAACAAAGCCCTGATTCCAGTATAACCCGCCGCCGTTTGGAACCGGCCCGCGTCCGATTTCAGTTTGAAACCATTTCTTTCTTCGGCGGAACCGTCCCGCATTCCGGACATCGGTCGGGCGTGGCGCGAAGATCGTAGCCGCATTTGGGGCAATGGCCCGGTGGGCGATGAATGCCGAATAGAAGCGGCAACACGAAATTCCAAAAAGGCGGCAACGCCAACAATAGAAGCAGGACCCAGAACGGGAGGACCAATTCGGTGAAGCTCACCACCGGCGGCAAGCTCATACCTGGGTCAAGGTTGTTGTCCTGTGAAGTGCTCCCGCGCAGTCGGGTGTTTCGCTTGAAGAAGAAGCCAAGGTGGTTCCATATCGTGTGTGGCCCGCGAGGTGGATCGGCAACATCGAACGAGGGTAGTTTTGTCCAAGAGGAATACTCGAAATGGGGATTGCTCCACATCGCGTTCGTGCAGACGAACGCGATCCTGCCTCTGACAGTATGGACGGCGGCGCAGCGGGCGGAGCCGAAATATAAGAAGTCTTCCGCCTTGGTGTAGCTGCGCACCCATAGCGGCGCCGCAGCCAGGAACAGGATCAGCGACATCCCGGCCAGCAAGTTGAACACCCATCGGCGGAAGCGTTTCACTCACGTGAATTGTACCGCGATTCAGTCAATCAGCGTCGGCAAATCCTCGATCTCCGACGCCGCCGATCAGACTGATCGACCGTGAGCGATGTACCAACTGCATCCCATCGAAATGATGAGTGACGCCCGCCGATGGGCGAAGTCCACCCTGCGCAATCTCTTAAACAATGATGGCGCGACGCACCCAGGGTGCAAGCACCGCTGGCGTTTCCGCGGCTATCGACGCCGACGCAGCATGAGCAATGCTCCGGCGGCCAGCATGCTTAAGGAGGCTGGTTCGGGGACCTCAACCTCAGCGAAGTAGTACCCGACGCCGTCACCAATGTTATTCAGCGGAGGCAGATTGCCGTAGACGATGATCTCCTTGGTGGTGGTTGGGATGTTGTACCAGAAGGCCGCATCGGTGTGCGTGCCGTTTGGGTTGATCACTGCGCCCGCGGACAGATCGCCGGTGGCGGTATTCATGAGTAACCGACTCCGGCCCGCCACCTGTCCGACGTCGTCCTCATTGCCCAACCCGAACAGAGTAAACGTGCTCGGCGCCACCTGATTGTTGTTGGCGTCGATCAACTGCACGTTATACACGGCCGGACCACCCACTGGAGCCGTAACTTCGTCGGTGATGTTCCATATTCCAAACACGGTGCTCGAAGACAGCGTATAGCCGGTCAGATCGAACGTGACCGTTGAGGTGTGGTTGTAAACCGTCTGCGCGAGATGACCCTGAACCTGTCCGCTGCCGGGAAAGAGAACTGGAAAACTGGACGGAAAGATCGCCGTGTTGATATTGTCGAAGCCGCCCGCGCCGCCGCTCGAAAATGCGTCAGTTACGTTGATAACGCCATTATAATTCAGGCTTTGGAACTGGCTGCTTGCCGGCCCGGTACTTATGATGGGTAGGAAGTCGTAGTTCACCGCCAGCGAAACACTGGTCGATCCGAAAAATACTATCGTCGTTGCCAAAGCCAGTCGTCTGCCCGATGTGCCTGTGATGACTGAAGCAATGGGATTGAGAATCGTTGTTAGTTTAGAAAACACGTGAGTACCTCCATAGGGATTTAGGATTCGGGGAATGCAACACTTCCCCCCCATGCCATGGTTTCGATAGCCCTCCAGTTAGTAGAACAAGCCCCCTCAGTAATGACTCCGGCGACGATTGAACGAAACGTCCCGGTTCGAACCTGTTGAATTAAGGCGGACGTAACTCCTCTCGCACCCACCCCCCGATATACGGAAACGACCTATGCAGACTACCGCAATCCGATATATCGCCTTGAGATATCGATACGAAATGTCGCGCAGGATTGCAGCCGTAGCACTCAAATCCAAGAGGTTTAAACATGCAAATCGCCAACAGGCGCACCTGGACGCCGAAACTGACGTGATAAGCATAGTGAATGTCGTAAACAACAGCAAGAAAAATCTTAATGGAATCTTAAAATACGTTGGGTCGCTTAACCCTTGCCATACTGCCGCGCCGCCGCAGGAGAATTCAAAGCGCAACGACTTTTGCGCGACAAAACCCTGCCAGGTAATAACTGTCTCCAAATTCTGTTATCTTTTACTTCCGACCGGCCGTTCACATGGGAATGAAGCGTTTGTGAAGCGGGAAACGGGCAATGCACGCCATCGAGCTGGAGAATGTGACCAAGACGTTCGGCGCTCATACAGCCGTCGACGGATTGTCGCTGTGCGTGCCGGTGGGAAGCGTTTACGGATTCATAGGCCCCAATGGCTCCGGGAAAACGACTACGCTGAGGATGATCATGCACATCATCCACGCGGACCGGGGGCGCCTGGTTGTGCTCGGCAAGCAAACCCACGACGCCGCCAATGATCGCGTGGGTTATCTCCCGGAGGAGCGGGGGCTTTACCGTCAGATGAAAGTCGTCGAACTGCTTCGCTTTCATTCACAACTGAAGGGCCACTCGGCCACGCGAGCCGAAATCAATCGCTGGCTGGAGCGGATGCAGCTTTCGGAATGGGCCAATCGGAAAGTGGAGGCTCTGTCCAAGGGAATGAGCCAGAAGGTGCAGTTCATCGTGGCGGTGATCGCGCGGCCGCAACTGCTGCTCCTGGACGAACCGTTCAGCGGCCTGGACCCGATCAACGAGGAGGTGGTGCGGGAGATTCTGCTGGAGTTGGTGCGAGCGGGAACGACAGTGCTTTTCTCGACGCACGACATGGCCGTGGCCGAGTCGATGTGCGACTGGATCCTGATGATTCACAAGGGGCAGAAGGTGCTGGACGGGACGCTGCGGCAGATTCAGGAGGAACACGGCGGCGACGTGCTGCGCGTGCGGCTCGACTGGCCGAACGGATCGGACCGGCAACTTCGGGACCTGCCGGGCGTTGCCAAGGTGACGGACTTGGGAAACATGCAGGAGCTTGGCCTGTCGGCCGGCGCCGATCGGCAGCGAATTCTGGAACTGTTGATGCAACGGGGGAAAGTCGAGCATTTCGAGCTGGCGCACTCCAGCCTCCGAGATATTTTCCTTCAAATCGCCGGTGGGGGTGAATCGTGAACGCCCGCAAAACGCGGATCATCGCCACCCGCGAATATTCCGCCTCCATCCGGAGCAAATCGTTCCTCATCACCCTGGTGCTTCTGCCGCTGATGATGAGCGGCGGACTGATCTCCCAAAGGATCGGGCAGAAAATCGGCGACACCTCGACCTACCACGTCGCGGTGATGGACTGTTCGCCCGGGAAATCTCTTTACGGCATTGTGGCCGAGGCGGCACGGCTGCTCAATGAGCGCGACATTTTCGACGCCTCCGGCCGGCAGGTGCGCGGAAAATTCGTGCTGGAGCAGGTTGAGCCGGTGGATTGGCGCGATCCGGCGGCGCTGGATCGCATGCGCCTGAGCCTGTCGGATCGCGTCCGCGCGGGCCAACTGCTGGCGTTCGTGGAAATCGGCCCGGCGGTGCTGAGTCCCTCGAAATCCGCCGGCGACGCGGCGACGATCAGGTATTGCACCAACCGGCCGACCTACGTGGATTTCTACTCCCTGCTGCAACGCGCGTTGCCCTCCGCCGTCATCCAAAAAAGAATCGCCAACTCCGGCGTGGACTATCCGAAACTTCAACCCCTGCTCATACCCCCGCCGGTGATGGAATGCGGACTGGCCGAGAGCAGCAACGGAAAAATCAAATACCAGTCGCAAACCGGCCAGATCGTCAACGTCGCGGTTCCGATCGTGATGATCATGCTGATGTTCATCGTGACGTTGATGGGAACCAGCCCGATCGCCGCAAACGTCGTGGAGGAGAAGCAACTCCGCATCGCCGAGGTGTTGCTCGGAAGCGTGACGCCGTTTGAACTGATGATTGGAAAGCTGGTGGGCGGCGTGGGGGTGTCGCTGACGCTGGCGGCGATCTTCTTTGGCGGCGCGTTTTATCTCGCGTATGTATTTGAAATGTCCCAATATGTCTCCGGGCAGTCGATCGGCTGGTTTTTCTTCTTCACCGTCGTGGGGACATTCATGTACGGTTCGCTGTTCGCGGCGGCCGGCGCGGCTTGCTCGAACATCAAGGAAGTGCAGAGTTTCATCATGCCGGTGATGTTGTTCATCGCTCTGCCGATGTTCGTGTTGGGCCCCGTGCTCCAGAACCCGTCGGGGGCGGTGGGGATGACGCTGTCGTTTTTCCCGATGTCGGCGCCGATGGTGATGATGATGCGCATGACGATTCCACCGGGCGTGCCGGCGTGGCAGCCGATTGTCGCGGCGGCGTCGGCGCTGGCGGCGACCGTCGCGTTTGTCTGGGCGGCGGGACGAATCTTCCGGGTTGGGATTCTCATGCAGGGAAAGGGCGCCAACTATGCCGCCGTCCTGCGTTGGATTTTGCGGGGTTGAACCCCATGTCACCGGCCGCGTCCCAACCCCGGCCATTCCCTGAAATAAATCCCCACGCTGCGCATCTACCGGACTATCGGGGCGATTGTCGCCCCGGCAATAGCTAACGAAAGGAGATGCGTATGCTCTGGAAAACAATCAAGTTAGGTGTGCTGACCGCCGCGGCGGCGGGCGTTCTGGGTGGCGTGCTGTTCGGCGCCGACCTGGTCAGCTATGTCGGCAGTTCCTTCCATTCCATTTCCCTGGCGGTGAAGGAGAACATTCCAGTGGAATTCCAAATCCGCCGGGCGCGCGATCTGCTCGACGATACCGGGCCGGAGATGCAAAAGAACATCCGCCTGATCGCCGAGGAGGAAGTGGACATCGCTTCCCTGCGCGGCGACATCACCCAGGCTAACCAATCCCTGGCCGTCGAGAAAACGCGCATGCAGACGCTTCGCGACGATCTGGCGACGAATCAGTCCGCTTTCACGATCGGCGAGTTTTCCTACAGCCGCCCGCAGTTGGCGCAGGACCTGGCCCAGCAATACGCCAACTACAAGGAGGCGGAGATCTCCTTGCAGCAAAAACAGCAGTTGTTGGAGAACCGCCAAAGCGCTCTGGCCGCGGCCAATCAGGCGATGCAGGTCGCCAGCGATCAGCGGGCGGGTCTCCAGTCTGAAATCGATGCGCTGGAGGCGCGGTATCGGCTGGTCCAGGCCACCGCGGTGGGGACGGACGTGCAGGTGGACAACACCAAGCTCGCCCAGGCCCAGAAAGTGATCGGCGACGTGCGGCGACAACTGGCTGTTTCCGAGCGCATGCTGGCCGAGGAAGCCAGATTCGCGCACGCGGTTCCGGCTGACGCGGTCAATGAGCAGGACTTGCTCAAGCAGGTGGACGGTTGTTTGTCCGGTACGTCGACGGTGGCAGTGAACGAAGCGGGCAACAGCAAGTGAACTTCGGGAGCAGTGGCCATGATACCGCACAGCTACAGCGATGGAGCGTCTACCGAAGCCGACCGCGGCAAGGTAGAATACCGGCGGCGCGGCCGGCAAATGGTGCGGGAATTGGAGTTGTTTCTCCGCGCCGAGCTTGCCTGCCCGCGTGAGGGAAGACGCATCTCTTTTCTTTCCGCGCGGCGCGATGGATCCATCGGTTCTGTAGCATCTGTGAACCCAGCCGAGGAATGAAGCCGTGCTGATCCTGCGACTCAAACAATGCGAGAGGGCGCTGGCCGACGGCCGGCTGGACGAGGCGTTTGATCTGGCCCGTCAGGGCGACGTTCGGGCCCATCGCCGCGGGCAGCAACTGATCACCAAGCTGCTCAAATCGCTGATCGATCGAGGCCGCCGGCATTTAGCACAGGGACGTCTGGCGGCCGCCGCGGCCGATGCCGACAAGGCGGTTCTGCTTGGCGGAAATCTGCCCGACGGGGTGCAATTGCAGGAAGCGGTGCGCACGGCCCGGCGCGGCCACGATCAGATCAACCAGCAAGCAGCGCAGGCCCTGGCCTTGGCTCGGCGCCACGCGGAGCAGGGCCAGATTACGGTCGGTCAGCAGGTTCTGGCCGAATCGCCGGTCGCCGATCCGCGATTGGATTGTTTCAAGCAGGATTTGGCCGCCCGCCGGGCGGGGCTGGAATTCTGCCTGAAAAGAGCGACCCAGGCCTTCGACGCCGGCGATTGGGAAGCGGCGATCGATCATATTGCCAAGGCGGGCAGGAACGGCGTCCAGGATGCGGCGCTGAGGCTGCTGGCGGACCGGATCGCCGATCAAGTCGCAGCCGAAGCCGCGTCGCATGTGGAATCCGGCCGGCTGGATACGGCGGCGGCGCTGCTCGACCGGCTCGATAGACTGCCGGCCGAGACGACTGCGACGCGGCAGATTCATGCGACGTTGGATCAATGCCGAGCGGCCTGGGACGCCATCGCCGCCGGACAGCGTGAGCAAGCCGATGAAGTCCTGCGCCGATTGCAGGTCATGTGGCCGAAAGCCGGCTGGATTGGTGAACTGGAGCAACAAACCCGGCAGTGGGGCCAGGTTCAGACGGCGATCCAAGCCAGTCCGCTTTCGCTGCTGGCGCTTGCGGCACAACGGGAGCTGGCGAAAACTCGCTTGCCTCCGGTGGAGATGCAGCGGATGGAGTCCATGGTTCTGCACATTGACGGCGTGGGCAGCTTTCAGGTCTTGCCGGGAGCGAAGATCACCATCGGGCCGCTCAGCTCGACGCGGGTTTTGGATTTACCGCTGATGATCGACGCGGCGGCACCGTCGATCACCCTATCGCGATCCGACGAAGATTATTTTCTGAATTCGGACCGGCCGGCGACGGTGAACGAAGTTCCCTGCCTGAGCAAACTGCTTAACAACGGAGACCGAATCGGGCTGGGAACGCGTTGCCGGCTGGCGTTCCGGCGCCCCAGCGCCGCCAGCGGCACGGCGGTGCTCGACATCTCGGGAGCGCGCCTGCCTGGGGCGGGAATTCGACAGGTGATTCTGTTGGATCGTGAGATCGTCATCGGCCCCGGCGGCGGGGCTCACATTCGAGCGGATGAACTGGCATCGCCGGTGGTATTGATGCGCAGCGGGGAGGGACTGGCGTGCCGAAGCGCGGATGAAATAATGATCGACGGGCGGCCCGCGGGCAACGCGGCCAACCTGCCGCAGGGCGCACATGTTTCCATTGGCTCACTTCGTTTCGTCATTTCCAGGGAGCAGAGGCCATGACAGTCGATGAAGAAGTGGCGGCCAGGGGCTATCAATACAAGCACGGCGATCGGCCGCTGGAAGGATACACCATCCAACGCGCCGCCGGACGAGGCGGATTTGGCGAAGTCTACTTCGCGGTCAGCGATAGCGGGCGCGAAGTCGCGCTCAAGCTGGTGATGACGTACGAGCAGATCGAGCTGCGCGGCATCAGCCAGTGCATGAACCTCAAGAGCCCGCAGCTCGTGACGATTTTCGACGTGAAG
>JBEKXM010000128.1:0-9737 GCA_049512115.1 Tepidisphaeraceae bacterium
TTTTCGGGGCCGTTACCGCGATTCGCTTACTATTGACGGGCCTATTTGTAACAGTCCTCGTTCGCCGGTTTTCCAGACGATGATTACAACTGAGATATACATTTTTGGGTCGATGGTTCGATGCGACGTTGACTCCGGATCGGACGTGGATGTGTTAGTAATCATTGCGCCCCACGAGAGGACGCAGTTCCCGAACGACTGGTCAGTATATTCCCGTGACAGGCTTAGATCTCTCTTCAAACGAGGTACTCTCTTTGCATGGCACCTGTATTTTGAGGCCGTTCCGGTATTCATTTCGAAGGGACCAGGGCTTCTTAAGCAGCTTGGCCGTCCTGCGCCGTATACCGGAGGTCGCGAAGAGGTTTCGTCCTTGCGGATCGTCCTGGATGGAGCTGTTAATCAATTGCTCTCGCGATCACGCTCACCGACCTATGAATTCGGCTTAGTTGGAATGGCTTGTAGAGATATCGCAATGGCAGCATTGCCGACATTGCGAGCACGATTTGTGTTTTCCAGAATGAGTCCGTTTCTCATTGAGACTCCTGGTTTTCCGATTTCGAAACGTCTCTACAGCTTGCTCTGTGAATGCAGGCGCGCGTCAACACGGGGCTTGAAGAGTCCGATCCCCAACGGTAGTCTTGAAAACTGTATAAAGCGATTGCCAGAGTTGAGTCATTGGGCCATGAAAATAGAGGAGATGCTGGATGAAAGCGTTTCTAAAAAAAATCGAAGCCGAGCGAGCATTGCTAAGCGTCGTAAACCAAGTTGACGGGTTGCCCGAGTTGACTGGCACGACATTGGCTGCGGTTGAGGAATGGTGCGCGCGGTCAGTTCCAAAGAACATTGCAGATGAAGTGTTGAAGCTTTCCAGCATGATTTCCGGCCTGGCTGAGCGGAGCGGTGAACGGTTTGACGAACGCCATCATGGCGACACGACTCGCGTTCGAAAAGCGATCAATGCGCTTTCACATAAGCTTAATTGCGGAGAAGATAATGGCGGAGACATGCCGAGCGCTCAGATAAATACATTGTAGAACTCCATGTTTGTCAAAGGGCTTTCTGCCCCGACGAATCGTATAGAGAAGTTTTGAACCGGCGCCACCATAGAATTCCCTCGACAATCGTGGCCCCTTCGCCCCCATTCACGCTACATGGCCTGTCCGTTGAATTTGCCGCTTGCAGAACCACCCCAATTCCGTCCAGGTTTTGAACCATTCGCGGATCAGCTCCGGATCGGGCGGGTCCGAAAACGCGGATTTGATGGCCTTGCCTAAGGTAGCTCCCCGATTCAGGCTTGTGAGCAAACCATAGGCTTGCCGATCGATTCGCTTGTAAAACAGCGAATTGTCCAGCCGATGCACAACGACGAACGTTTCACGGGGGCGGGGGATCGGCGAGCGGCGTTTGACGCGGGATTTCTCGGGCGAATTTTCTTCCACGGCGTTGCTCGCTTCGCCGCGCAGGCCGGGTTTTTTTAGCCGGATCAGGTAATCATCCAGCGGATATCGCAGTTGCAATACGCTCATGTACGGCTGAATCGACAGGCGAATCTTCGCCGGGTCCTTGCCCAGCAGATCATCGACCGTCACCGGCGGTAGGGCGGGTCCGTCGAAGGCTTCCACCTGTGCCCATTCGAATCTGGCCATGTCCAACGCCAGTTGAAATCTCGGCTCGACAAGCTCCGGACGTTTTTCGATGGATGCGGGCAGGAATCGACCGAGGTTGCGCATGGTGAAGGAAGTGGAAGGGTGTTCGGTCAGATATTCCCTGGCCAGCCGGTTGAATTTCAATCGGCCGAGGATCGCCCGCAGCCCCGGGAAATCGTCGTAGAACGAGTCGATCAGCCGGAACCAGTATTGCCGGTTATAGATTTCGATGCGTTCCAGGCTGCTGAGCCGGCTGTTGGGTTTGATGAATTCAGCCGTGACATCGTGCATGTCGCGGTTGTCGGTCCATGTGCGCTGCATGCGCCATTGTTGGGACAGCGGGCGCATAATGACCGCCCCAGCCAGCCGCTGCAATTGACGCAGTTCCGCCAGCGTTTGCCGATGTTTTCTCTTGGTCCGTGTTTGGGTCATGCCGGTTGCACCGCCGTCTCCGTCACCGCATCCAGGAATTTCCTGGCCTTCAGCGCTTCGCGATGAACTTCCTCGAACGACGGGATATTCGCATCCCATTCCAGCAGCGTGGAAGTCGGCCCGCATTTGCGGATCGCGTGGGCATACATCTTCCACACCGGGTCCAGCACCGGATGATCGTGCGTGTCGAGGATGTACTTTTCGTATTTCGTATGTCCCGCGATGTGCATTTGCCCGACGCGCTCGTGGGGGATGTTGTTGAGATAATCGTACGGATCGAAATCGTGGTTCTTGCTGGAGACGTAAATGTTGTTGACGTCCAGCAGGATGCCGCAGTCCGCCCGCTCGACCACTTCCGTGAGGAACTCCCATTCGGTCATTTCGGACGCATGGAACTCCGCATAGCTGCTGACGTTTTCCACGATCAGCGGGATTTCCAGATAGTCCCGCACCTCGCGGATTCGCCGGGCCGTGTTCCTGGCCGAGGCGAACGTATACGGCGTGGGCAACAGGTCGTGGGTGTACGTCCCATCCACGCTGCCCCAGCAAAGATGATCGGAAAGGAACGGCGTTTTCGTGCGCTTGACCAGGGCCTTGAGCCGCTTGAGTTGTTCCCGGTCGATCGGGTCCGTCGAGCCGAAATACAGCGCCACCCCATGCTGAACCACCTGGTATTGCTCGAGGATATCGTCCAGCACCTCCAGCGGCCTGCCGGCGTCGCACATGTAGTTTTCCGAAATGATCTCGAACCAATCCACCGTCGGCTTTTTGTTCAGGATGTGGCGGTAATGGGGAATCCTCAGTCCGATGCCGATTCCCAGCTCCGTGAATCCGTTAAATCGATTGGCGGGCATGACGATAAAGGAACCGCGGATTACCCAGCGCGGCCTAGCCGCAACCAAAAAGAGATGTCGCGCGGAGGCGCGGAGAAGAGAAAAGATGGGTCAAATTGCCCCCTTCAATTCTCCGCGCCTCCGCGCCTCCGCGCGAACTTTTTCTTTTGGGAATTAGGTTGTGGGCAAAGCCAACTCCAGGCAATCCGCGGTCCTATTTCCTTTTCTTGGTTAGAACGCCAGCGCCGACCCGCCGGTCTTGCAGCCGCCTTTGCCTTTGCAGCTGTTCTTGCCCTTGCAGCCCTGGTCGCCGGTGCTGCAGCTACCCTGGCCTTTGCAGTCATTCTTGCCTTTGCAATCATGCTGCGTGGTTGAGCCGTCCATATTGCGCGCCTTTACGCCGGCGTTGGCAACGACGGCGGCCTTGGCGGCCGTCGAATGGGAAAAGCCCGGCGTGACGGCGGCGGTGGCGCGGCTCGACGCGCCGCCGATCATTCCCGCAAACGCCGCGGCCGCCAGCATCCCCGTGGACGAACCCAGAATCATTGTCTTGCGCTTCATACTCTCTTTCCTTTCGATGGGGAATCGCGACCATCGTGCGAAATCATCCGCACTGGTCCGCGATTCAGATTCCGTGAGGAAAAAACGTGACGATTCAAACAACTTCAGGGAACTTCGATGTCGCAGCGCCTCCTTTCCGGGTGAACGCCATGGATCGCGCCTTGCCAACGGCCAATCGTTTTCGGGCGATTATAGGCGGGCAGATCTTCCAAAGGACAAGTGATATTTTTCCCCACAACCGACCGGCGCGCCGGGTATTCGACTCGCACCCTCTAACAAAATGCAACACAGAGGCACACCAGATCACAGAGCACACAGAGAAAGCCATTTTTTCATCTAAAACTAATTCTCTGTGCTCTCTGTGGCCTCTGTGCTCTCGGTGCCAGTTATTTTCCGTTAGACTTTCTTAGACGAGTCGACGTGACAGGCTTCCCCGATTCCTACTTCTTTTGCTGATCCGCACCCGTGGACAACCGGGCGCGAAGCTGCTTCACTTCCTCCTCGAGCTTCCGCACCAGCACCACTAGATCGGGCAGTCGCCGCTGAGCGGCGTACTCCCGCAGGTTCTGCCGATGCGGTAGGGCGGGCATCCCGCTGACCACCTCCCCCGCGTCGACGTCGTTCGCCACCGCCGCGCATGCCGCCACCATCGCCCCGTCGCCGATGTGCACGTGATCCCTCAGCGCCGACTGGCCCCCCAGCGAAACCCTGCTTCCCAGCGACGCGCTGCCCGCCAATCCGGCCTGCCCCGCAATGATGCTATGCGGGCCGATCGTTACGTTGTGCGCGATCTGCACCAGGTTGTCGATCTTGGTTCCACGGCCAATCCGGGTGAAGCTGAATTTCGCCCGGTCGATGCAGACGCACGAACCGATGTCCACGTCATCCTCCACCACCACGTTCCCGATCTGGGGAATTTTCGCCTGCTTGCTCCCGTCCCACCGATATCCAAAGCCATCCGTTCCCAGCACGCTGCCGGCGTTGATGATCACCCGCGAGCCGATGCGGATTCGCTCTCGAATCGTCACGTTCGGAAAAATCTCGCAGTCCTGGCCGATCTCCACGTCCTGCCCGATGTACACCTGCGGATGGATGACCGACCCCCGTCCGATCTGCGCGCCCGGGCCCACCACGCAGAACGCTCCGATCGAAACGTCCGGCCCGATCTGCGCGGTGGGATCGACGCACGCCCTGGCATCCACCCCGGCCGCAGGACGCGCCCTCGGCGGCGCGAACGATTCCAGCACCTTGGCCATCGCCAGGTCCGCGTCGTCCACCCTCAGCACGATCGTCCGCGACGACTCCTTAACGTGAAGGTTTCTCTGCACCAGCACCGCCCCGGCGCCGCTGGCGTTGAACTCCTTCAGCAATGCTTCAGAACCCAGAAATGAAATGTCCTGCGGGCCGGCCTCCGTCAGGTTCGCAACGCCCGTGATGTGCAAATCCCCCGGCGGCGCGGCGCAACCCAACGTCGCGGCGATGTCACGCAACGCGATCCCTCGAGAACTATTCTTCATCGGAGGTCCGTCTCGCGGTAAGGCAATCCACTCAATGGCTCGGCGCCGGGGCCGGGGCCGGGCTCGCGCTGTACGTCTTGTCCATGGCGATGATCACCTTGTCCGTGATGTCCAACCCAACATCGTTATACAGGCTGGTATGCAGAAGGATCGTCTGGACAAACGCGTTGGCGTCCAGCTTGTCAAGCTCCGGAAAATCCGCGTGCGCGCCGTTGATCACCAGCGTGATCCCCTGATCTTTCGCCACGTCCGCCACGGCCTTGAGGATTTCGGAGAACAGCTTCTTCTCCTCTTCCCGCTGCTTTCTGGCCATGTTGACTTGCGCGGCCTGAAACCACGCCTGCGTATCCGCCTGGTCTTCGGTGAACTTTTCAATCTTCTTCTGATATTCATCCGACGTCGGCAGCAAAAGCTTGATTTCGTCGCTCTCGGTCTGCAATTGGCCCTTCTTGACCGTCGCTTGGTTCTGGAGCGTCTCTCCATCCTGTTTCCACTTGGCCATCACGTCTTTGCCTTCCTGGATCTTGTTCAGCACCGTGATGGGATCGCAGACCGCCACCTTGATCGCCAGCGCGCCGTTCTCATCCGCCGCCGCCGGCCTCGCCGACATCAGCAGCCACGCCGCACCCGCCACCATGCCCGCCAACACTGCAATTCGCACGTTCATGTCAATTCCTTCCGGAAAGAACTCCGATTCATTCACCGCATACTAATAGAAACCTGTTACCGGCGAAATTTCAAGCCCCGCATCGGCCAGCCGGACCTATCGGGTGTGGCCATAATTCTTGCGGAACCAGACCTTTTCCCCCTCCCCCTGTACTCAGGGGGAGGGTTGGGGTGGGGGTTCTTCCGAGCTTGCAAAAATCTTTGGCCACGCCCGACCTATCGGCTGAAGCCGAATGAGAAGCTCAAAACCTGCTCATTATCGGTTCGACTGTGAATGATCGGGAAGCCGAAGTCAAGCGCCAGAGGCTGCTTTCCAAAAAGCGGCAGCACCAGCCGGAACCCAAAACCCACCGAGGTCCGGATCACGCCGTACCGCCAGTCGGGCTCATAGTCCCCCGCGTCGATAAACACCACGCCCCGCAGGAAGTCCTCCGCCAGCGGGAACCCGTATTCCGCTCCGCCGGTCATATAGAAATCCGCGCCCACCGCGTCCCCGGCCAGACCGTCGCGGGGGCTGACTCCCCAGTATTCAAAACCACGCAGGCTCCCGATGCCTCCGCCGTAAAACCGGTCGTAAAACGGCGCCTTCCGGGGGTCGTCCCCGCCCTCCAGATGCACGTCCAGCACCGACTTGCGGCCCAGCAGGTCGTCGGTGATAAGCTGATACGCCGACAGCCCATACATAATCCGCTCGTAATTCACCGTTCCCCCCATCGCCCCCGCATCGGTGAAGCTGATCCAGGAGTCCGTTCCCTCGTAGGTGACCGGCCCGTGGTTGGTCGTATCGCGCTCGAACTTCACGCCGATGCTCGTCAGCGTATGATGCCCCTGACCCGCCAGGATGTCCGGCGCCCGGTCAATGTACGGAAATTCCAGGGCCTTGATGTCCACGTCCGTCGCCCCGAAAGTCAGCGATGCCGAATAAATGTAATTGAAACGCCTTCCGATCCCGATCGACGTGCCCACGCGCTGGTCGTTGAACACCGGCCGGATGTGCGTTTCGTAATACCCGCTCGCCGAAAAGCTGTACGGTTGATCCAGCAAATACGGTTCAGTGAAGCTGACCACCGCATCGGTCCCCTGGGTGCCCGGCTCGAACCGGGCGGAGAAATCCTGCCCCGCCCCCGTGAACGCCCGGTCGCTGAACGCCTCGCCCCAGCTCGTTGGAAAATTCGCGATGTCGAAGTTCGTCTGCTCGTATCCAAGCTGACCGCCGAATCCGCCGTTGCTGTTCACCCCTATCCCCACGTTGATCTGCGCCGTCCGCTGTTCCGTCACTTCCACCAGCAGATCGCGCGAGGTCGGATCGTCGCCCACCGGCGTGATCGACACGCTCTGAAACTCCGGCAATCCCCGCAGCCGATCCTCCGCATCCTGCACCTCGGCCGAATCGTATTGCTGCCCGGGCCTCATGTGCATCTCCCGCAAAATCACCTTGTCCTGCGTCTTGGAGTTGCCCTTGATCAGAATCCGCCCCGACCGGAACTGCTTGCCCTCGCTGATCTCATACACCAGCCGGATCTTGCCCATCTCCTTCTCGAAATACGTCTGCGGAGTGATGTGCAGGTATTCGGGGTCGGGCTGAATCCCCGGCTGTTCCTGGTAGATGAACCCTCCCGTTTTGCTGTAGGTCTTGACCATCTCCCGCACGTCGTTGTCCACGACTTCCCGGTCGTACGGGGCGCCTTCCACGTCTTTCAGCGATTTCCGCAGCGCCCCCTCCGACACCAGCGTGCTCCCGTCGAACAGCACCTGGTCGATCGTGTATCGCACTCCCTCGTCGATCACGAACGTGATCTGCATTTCCTCCATGTTCGGCGACCGCGACAGCTTCCGTCCCACCCGCACGTCGAAAAAACCCTTGTCCCGGTAAAACTTCGTCACGCTCTCGACGTCCTCGTCCACCTCTTCCGGATCGTATTTCCCCGCGTTGAAAATGAAGATGTACGACCCGGTCTTGATCTGGTCCTTGAGCTTCCAGGCGCTGAAGCTGTTGTTCCCGATGAAGTCGATCTTGCGCACCCGCACCTGCGGGCCCTCGACCACGTGAAACACCAGCACCCCCGTCTTCTGCAAATCCTCATAGGACCACTGCGCGTGCACGTATGAATAATTCTTGTCGCGGTAATACTTCTCGATCGCCTGCTGCGCCAGGTTGATGCGGAACCGGTCGATCGCCTCTCCCACCGCCAGCCCCGCCGTATCCTCCAGGTCCTTGGTCTTGACGTTGTTGTTTCCCTCGTAGCGGATTTCCTTGATCTGCTGTTGTTCCGATACGATGAACGTGACGATGACCCCCGAAACCGTCGGCTGAACGCGGGCCTCCACATCCGCGAATTTCTTCATCTTGTCGTAAATCCGCTGGTAATCGCCCACCACCGTCGCCGGATCGAATTTGTCCCCCGGGCGCGTCCGCACCAGTTGCAGGATCACCGACGTGCTCACCTGCGTGTTCCCCACCACCCGCACGGCGTCGACGGTCCGGCCCGAATATTGCGCCGCCGCCGACACCTCCCGCTCGGCGCCGCCTCCCCCCGCATCCCCCAGCGCCATCGTCCCGCCCATCCACCGCGCAATCAATAGCCCCAGGCAAAGCCCCACCGACCACTGCTTTGCACGAGGATGAAATTGCACGCGCCGCCCGATTCCCTTTGGCCTTGCTGCCGTCGCGCCCCGCCCGCGGCAGTTTGCCGAAGTGTAACGGGCAGGGCATTGATGTCAAAATGCCGAACCGGCGCGAGGATTTCCGATTGCCTATTTCCTATTGCCTATTGAAAGGCAGGACGGCCGCATTTCAATAGGCAATAGGAAATAGGCAATAGGAAATAGGCAATATCCCCTCCCCCTTTGCACTTTCCGCCCAACCGCTATCATATATCCCTTCCATGCGCCTCCTGGTCGTCGAAGATTTCCAACCGCTTCGCGAGTCGCTCGTCCAGGGCCTTCGCGAGGCCGGATTCGCCGTCGATGAAGCCACCGACGGGCAAACCGCGCTTTGGCACGCCCGCAACGGCGAGCACGACGTCATCATCCTCGACATCATGCTCCCCAAAGTCGACGGCCTGTCCGTTCTTCGCCAGCTTCGCGAACGCAAGTGTCCCTCCATGGTCCTGTTTCTTACCGCCAAGGACACCCCCCAGGACAGAATCGACGGCCTGGAACTCGGCGCCGACGATTATCTCGTCAAACCGTTTGTTTTCGCCGAATTGCTCGCCCGCGTCCGCGCCATGATCCGCCGCAAGTATGAAACCCAGGCCACCATCCTCCGCATCGCCGACCTCGAGGTCGACACCACTCACCGCGTCGTTCGCCGCGCCGGCAAACCCGTCGACCTCAGCGGCCGCGAGTATGCCCTCCTGGAATATCTCGCCCACAATATCGGAAGGATCGTTTCCCGCGCGGACATCTGGCAGCACGTTTACGACTTCAACGCCTCCCCCGAAAGCAACGTCGTCGACGTTTACATCGGCCTTCTCCGGAAAAAAATCGAACGCCCCGACAGTCCCCGGCTCATCCATACCCGCCGCGGACAGGGTTACCTGCTCGCCGAGTTGGAGCCGGCATGATCCGCTCCCTTCGCCTCCGCCTGCTCGTTCACACCTCCCTCGCCGCCGCCATCGTCCTGGGACTGCTCGGTTTGGCCCTCTATCTCGGCGTCCGGCGATCCGTGGAATCCGAATACAATCAGTCCCTCCTCACCGAAGCTCGCGCCGTCGCCGCCACCGCCGAACTGCACGGCCAGCAAATCGTCTTCGACTACGCCCCCGACGAATTGCCCAAATTCGTCACCGCCGACCATCCCGATTATTTCCAGGCCTGGATCGATCCCGGCGTCGTCATCCGCTCCCCGTCCCTCGGCCATAGCGATCTTCCCAGGCCGCCCCCGGGCGCCGCCGTCAACTATCACGACCTGCTTCTGCCCGACGGCCGGCCCGGACGCATGGTCACCATGTCGTTCACCACCACCATCGAGCCCAATGCCACCGGCAATTCCCCCAACGCCGACAGCTCCCGCACCGTCATCCTCAGCGTCGCCAGCGATACCCTCTCCATCCAACGCACGCTGGAGAATTTCCGCTGGT